>DAOUQU010000462.1 GCA_030625445.1 Gammaproteobacteria bacterium | reverse complement strand
CTGGGGGATTCCCTCCAGACTCGCTTCGTTGCAGGGTTATGCCGGCTGTCACCAGGGCTATGTGACGGACCTTGCACGAATCTGGCTGGATGCACTCGATGAGCAGCAGCGCAATGAAGTCTCTCTCTACGCCTGTGGACCTCACCCCATGCTGCAGGCGGTGGTGAGCGTTGCCCGGGAGTATGATCTGCCGGTGCAAGTCTCTCTGGAAGAGTTCATGGCATGCGCCGTGGGTGGCTGCGCTGGCTGCGTTGTGGAAGTGACGACCGGAAGTGGAACAGCCATGAAACGGGTGTGTGTCGATGGACCGGTGTTTGATGGGAAAAGTGTTAGGTTTTAGGGGGGAAGGTTTTAAGTTTTAAGTTTTAGGTAGGATGACTTAAAACCTAAAACTTAAAACCTAAAACCTTACTCCTTAAATGCGCTCATGATGTCGTCATCTTCCTCTTCGTTCAACTCAAAACCACCGTCACCGAATTCGCCGCCCTTGCCGGAGAGCTTGATCATGAGGCGCACATCGTTGGAGGAGTCTGCGAAACGCAGCGCATTTTCATAGGTAATTTTGTCGTCCAGAAAGAGTTTCACTAGATCCTGGTCAAAGGTCACCATTCCCTGCTCCTGCGAACGCTTCATCAGATCCTTGATCTCATGAATCTCTCCACGTCTGATCAGATCAGCGGCGTAGGGCGTGTTCAACAGAATCTCGATAGCAGGAACCAGTCCCTTGTGATCAATACGCGGTATCAACTGCTGCGCAATAATGGCCTTCAGGTTCAGGGAGAGATCGAGCAGCAGCTGGTTGCGCCTCTCTTCGGGGAAAAAATTGATGATCCGGTCCAGCGCCTGGTTGGCGTTGTTGGAGTGCAAAGTAGCAATGCAGAGATGTCCCGTCTCTGCAAAGATGATCGCCTGATCCATCGCTTCACGTGTGCGCACCTCGCCGATCAGGATAACGTCAGGGGCCTGGCGCAGGCAGTTTCTCAATGCCACTGGATATGACTCTGTATCTATCCCCACTTCTCGTTGATTGACGATGCATTGATCATGTTCATGGATGTACTCAATCGGATCCTCGATGCACAGGATATGACCGGCGCTGTTGTGATTGCGGTAGCCGATCATGGC
>DAOUQU010000137.1 GCA_030625445.1 Gammaproteobacteria bacterium | reverse complement strand
TCTTCATCTACGCCATTTCCCGATTTACTGGCAGAGAAGGAGAGAGTCGCACTGCCGGTTTCCATGGCATTGGAGAGCTGATGAAGATTGACGATGTTAAATTGTCGTTTATCAAAGAGGTTCTTGCTCACCTCCTCATAGCTCATTTTCCCAATAATGGTGAGATTGCCATCCGCGCTTTCAGCAAACCTGGTATCGATATCGAGGATAGATCTGCTGCCTATTTCGAAGCCGAATAAAATGATGTCTGTGGTTTTCTGCTGTGTGAATCTCTCATAACGGGCCAGGGATGCATCGACTTCCATCACGGGGTTCAGTGGATCTTTGTTGCGGGCAATCCTGAAGACTTCCTCAACGTCGGACAACAGCAGTTTGTGTAAATATTCGCCTGCACGGGGAGTATCCGGATTGAATGAGAGCCGGATTTCGGCTTCAGCGGAACTGAGCTGTTTAACTTCTGAACTTGCCCTGAGACTGATGCGTCTCGATTCGGCAGAGTTGAGATGCTCGCAGAACCCGGCTACAAATTTCTGATACCTGCCAACATGCGTGCGAATCTGTTTGCTGATGCTGTTGACGGTGCTGTCGCTGATTTCAGTGACGGCTTGAAGAGGCTTGCCGACATCGTTGAGCACGTGCAGTGCTTCGAGCAACTCTCCTCTTTCGGCTCTGTTCGATAGTTTTTGTTGCACCCGCTGCCTGAATTCTTTGTCTATTTTTGATAGCGCTTTCTGCAGGGGAGATTGCAGGGCTTCAGAGAGTTTGTTGTTGACCCTCGTTGTCAGCCCCATTTCCGCCAGGCGGGCCGAGACCTCTTCGAGTACCTGTTTGGTCGCAGCATGCGTCTTGTCACTCCAGAATGAAGGGGTATTCTCGATGAAGTCGCACAGGCGGCTGGATATACGTTGTTGCAGCGTCATTCCCGGGTCAACGCCTAGCACGGCAAGCAACTCGCCATTGTGGGCGAAGCGGCTTATGGCGTTGTCGATATGAGTAGCCAGCAGCCGGCGTCTACTGCTTTCCAGCGGTAATAGGTCAAGTAGTTTCACCAGCATCTTCTCAGCTCGTCCAAGATGATCCCGAATGCGTGGGTAAATCTTGTCGGCGATTCCCCTGAGATCAAATTCTGCACCGAAGGTTTCGCCTGTGATGGTTTCATTGCTCCTGAGCTTGCGGATGCTCACCAGTAGCCGGCGACTGTCATCCGGATCCAGGTTCATTGAATAGTGAAATTCTCCCCGTTCAATTTGAGTGTAGTCAATTCCGATGCCGGCATCCAGGCTGGTGTAACTGCCTACTCTGAACTCACGTGCTAATTTTATCTCTCCTGCGAGACGCCACTCCTGACTTGAGATGACTTCGACGGCAGCGAATCTGTTACCCGGATTAGAGAGCATGGTGATCAGAGAGCTGATACTCAAATCAGGATGGCAGCTGATCAATCCAAGGCCGCGCATTGCCTCCTGTGCAAGAGGGTTTTCAAGATTGCCTGTCAGGTAGTAGTTGATAGCATGCTGATAGCGATTGCCTGTGCCCAGTTTCAGCATTACGGCAGCATGGCTCATTCCCGCTGAAACTTCTCCTGCGAGATCGCCACGCAGGCCAACGCGCACAGTATTTGGATTTCTCTCGTCGCTGCCAGGCAAAGAGGAGTAGCCCTGCACGCTGACCGTAAGATCGGCAGATGTGCTGATTAATAGATCAATCCTGGAAGTTGGCAGGTCATCAACCTCAATCCCGAGCGAAGGGAGTTTGAGAACAACCCGGTTTTTGTTTCTCTCTTTCAGATCAGCAAGTTTGCAATTGAGGAGGTTGAGGTTCTGCGGCTTGAGATCATCAGCAAATAACCTGCAGAACAATTTGAATAGAGTTGATCGTTTTACATCGGCATCACCGTAGATGTCACGGGCGATGCGGGATGCATGCTCTGTTCCCAGATGGGCTGCCAGCAGTTGTGTCGCCTTGCCGGCGGAAACAACTCCGTCAATCAGGATTTTTTCAAGCAGCTGGTTGAAAGCTTTGAGTAATCCGGACTCTCCAAGCGAACCTAGTAGAGATACAATTGCCATCAGAATCCTCCTTCAGGTGGTTATTCAACGGTGACAAAGCCTCTATTCAGCAGCTGCGCCAAGAAAGATCTGGATTACCTTTCCCTCTTCAAACGAAAACAGCAGTCCACCGTAAAGTGACCCCGCCAGCAGGGTAAATGGAGGATCTGAGTTGTTTGTGTCCAGCTGGTCGCCGTAGGCTTTGTTGACAGCGGCGAAAGAGTCTCCGACCTTGATTCCCTTTGTGGTCTCAAGGATGGAATGCAGCCCGGCGCGGATCGAAGCGACCCTCTGTTTGCTGTCTGTTGATTCTGACACCAGGTCTAGGAAAATGCCCTGTCGAGGATATCGCCACTCCTGATGGTAGAGTGCGTCAGCCTCCCACAGGAGTTGTTTGCCCTTGCCCCCCGGCTCTCCGAGAAACTTGACGACATCTCTCTCCGGCATGTCGATACGCAGATCTCCGAGGCTGTCGGAGTGCATCAACCCGGGAGAAATCTGCTTATTTCCGGCAGGTAGATATAGCAGCATATAAATGAGCGCCACCAGAACGAATACAATCACTATCCAGATACGATATTTTTTCATAGCGGTTCTAATGGTTAGCATCTGAAAATAACGAGATCCTGGTGTTTGAAGTAGTGTTGGGCACGGGCGATGACATCAGAGCCGTAATCGTCGCCGGTTGTGCCTTTGTCCATTTTCCCAATGGTCTGTACATTTTTAACCCCGGAGTTGTACGCAACTGCAGCACCTTTCAGGACGTGCTTGTCCTTCCACTTTGGATGTTTCTTGATGATATCTTCGAGGTAGTCGCTGAAGATTCCTGCTGCCTGCTCGATATGTTCAATGCACGAGGGATCTGCCTCTCCAAGTATCTCGTGATAACGTTTGTCGATCTGCATGATGCCGAAAGCATGATTATTGTCCCCCCATCCATACCGCAGCACAGTGCCGCAACGTGATTCCCGGCTGGCAAGAGCGGCCAGAATCGCAGCCGGAATGCCGAATTTCCCAGCCACACTGACAAACTTGTCGGCGATTTTCCACACTAGGTCCAGGTCGTTCTCAGCCATTTGTCGGGATGCCTTGATGCCTTTTTTCAGTTTGTCCTGCGCTGCGGTTTTAGCCGAGGCTCCCCTGGTGGGAGCTTCGAGCAGAGCAGAGTCCCATCGATCTACTGTTGGCTCAACACCAGCAGGCCTTTTCGCTGGTTTTGGTTGGCCAATGTTCACGTAATAGCCAGCCACAAACCCACTCTTGCCGTCATGCTCTATTTTTAGCCAATCTTTTCTGTCCCACTGATAGATATCGCCGGCAACCTCTTCAAGCACCCTGACGGTGTCGCCGCGGGCGAGAGTAAACAGCTTGCGCGCACTTCTCGATGGTTCTGACCTGACGTTCAACACGGATGAAACCTGATCGCTGACACGGCCTTCGGTAATCATGACAGCCTGGTCAGGGGAGCGGGGCTCTTTTTCCGGCTCGGCATCAATATAATAAGAGGCGGCATAGCCACGGAGTCCATGGTGTTCGATCTCATACCAGCTATCACCAATAGAGTAGCTCGAGCCCTTGACCTCTCTCAGAACTATGCACTTTGAGCCGCGAACCAGTTTGAACACGACGGATGCTTTAGTCGAGGGTTCGCTGCGGATATTGAGATTGCCGGATAATTTTTCAATGACTTTGCCGCACCTCGCGCTGCTTGCGGTGGATTTGCCGGGAACAGCTCTGTCCAGTTCGCTGAGCAGCGGCGCCGCATCAAGATATGATGTCGGATCTGTGAGGTCATTGCGTCGCTTGTACTTGTTTCCTGCCTGCGTCAGCCTTCCCATGTCCGTGCCGCTATAGAGTTCAAGGTGCAGCATGGAACTCCCCGACTGAAGCTGGCCAACCCGGGCGATGACTTCTCCCTGGGAGACGCGAGCGCCGACCCTGATGCCTGCGGGTACGATCTTCATGATCTCACCGTAGCGGACGACCTTGCCGTTGCTGTGTTCTATTTCGAGCGCATAGCTGCCTGAATAAAAGTGATAGGGTTCGCGTACAATCCTGCCATCGGCCATGGCGAGAATTTCCATACCCCTGGGAACAACCAGGTCGCAACCGGCGTGCCTTCTGCTGCCGCTGTTGCGATTGGCGCCAAAGCGCCGGCCTCCTGTGTGATAAGGGTAGTCAGGCCGTTGACGTAAGGGAAAGGTAAAGTTTGTCATTTTCTTTTTCCTTTGGTTTGCATGGAACCAGGGCAAGCCCTGCTCCTTCAGTATAGACCAGATTATCTGGCATGATCTTTGTTCCATGGTCATCAGGAACAGCTATAATGCCTCAATATTGATTCTGATCTGACGAACTACCATGAGTAAACAACGCAAGGCTGTTGCACTGATCTCCGGCGGGCTGGATTCACTGCTTGCTGTGCGGGTGATGCAGGAGCAGGGCATCTATGTCGAGGGTATTAATTTCTTCACGGGTTTCTGTGTCGAAGGGCACACCCACGCCATTCGCAAGAAGGATCGTAAAAAACCCAAGCGCAACAATGCTCTCTGGTGTGCAGAACAGTTAGGCATCAAGCTGCATATTCTCGATATCATCGAAGAGTACAAGCAGGTGCTGTTCAATCCCCGCTATGGTTACGGCGCTAATCTGAACCCCTGTCTGGACTGCAAGATCTTCATGGTGAAGAAGGCGAAGGAGTGGATGGAGGCGCACGATTTTGACTTTATCATTACCGGCGAAGTGATTGGTCAGCGTCCCATGTCCCAGCGCAAGGATACGATGCCGGTGGTGCAGCGGGACTCGGGAGTTACGGATCGGTTGCTGCGTCCCTTGTGCGCGAGGAATCTTCCGGAAACCCTGCCTGAACGTGAGGGCTGGGTAAAGCGTGAGGAGATGTATGACTTCTCCGGTCGAACCCGCAAACCACAGATGGCGCTGGCGAAAAAATTTGGATTCGAAGATTATGCCCAGCCCGCAGGTGGCTGCTGTTTTCTCACTGACAAGCAGTA
>DAOUQU010000355.1 GCA_030625445.1 Gammaproteobacteria bacterium | reverse complement strand
ATGCTGATGGCAGCATTGCGATTGAACATCCCAGCGGTGTTCGTCTCAGGCGGGCCCATGGAGGCCGGCAAGGTGACTCTTGCCGGCAAGGGAGAGATCAAGCTGGACCTGGTCGACGCCATGGTCTCTGCGGCAGATCCGCATGAGAGCGATGAAGATGTCGCCTCCATCGAGCGCTCCGCCTGTCCGACCTGCGGCTCCTGCTCCGGAATGTTTACCGCAAACTCCATGAACTGCCTGACCGAGGCGCTGGGACTGTCGCTTCCCGGCAACGGCTCGCTACTGGCGACACATGCCGAACGCAAAGAGCTGTTTCTTGAGGCCGGACGGCTGATTGTCGAGATAGCCAAACGCTACTACGAAGAGGATGATGAATCCGTATTGCCGCGCAGTGTCGCCTCTTTTGAGGCCTTTGAGAATGCCATGACGCTGGATATCGCCATGGGCGGCTCAACCAATACCGTGCTGCATCTGCTGGCTGCAGCGCACGAGGCGGGTGCTGATTTCACCATGAAGGATATCGACCGTCTCAGCCGGCTGGTTCCGAACCTGTGCAAGGTGGCGCCGTCGACGCAGCAGTATCATATGGAAGATGTCCATCGGGCAGGCGGCGTCATCGGCATCCTCGCCGAGCTCGATCGCGGCGGTTTGATCCATCATGATATTCCGACCATACACAGCGCCACAATGGCGGATGCTATCGCCAAGTGGGACATCATCGCCAATGGCGGCAATGAAACCGTCAAGACCCGTTTTCTCGCCGCTCCCGGGGGCGTTCCCACACAAGTGGCTTTCAGCCAGAACAGGCAGTGGCCTGATCTCGACACAGATCGCTCCAACGGCTGCATCCGCGATGTGAAGCATGCCTATAGTCAGGATGGCGGGCTTGCTGTGCTCTACGGCAATATTGCCGAGAAGGGCTGTATCGTCAAGACAGCAGGCGTGGATGCATCCATTCTCAAATTCAGCGGTCCTGCAAGAATCTTTGAAAGCCAGGATGATGCTGTCGCTGCCATTCTCGATGACAGCGTCAAGGCTGGCGATGTCGTACTGATCCGTTATGAAGGCCCCAAAGGCGGTCCGGGCATGCAGGAGATGCTCTATCCCACCAGTTATCTGAAATCCAGGGGGCTGGGAAAGGAGTGTGCATTAATCACTGACGGGCGTTTCTCAGGTGGCACTTCCGGACTCTCTATCGGCCATGCCTCACCGGAAGCGGCGGAAGGTGGCAATATCGGCCTGGTGGAGGAGGGGGATCGCATCGAGATCGACATCCCCAACAGAACTATTCGTGTCGCACTCACTGATGAGGAGCTTCAGCAGCGCCGTGAAGCCATGGATGCAAAAGGCGAAGCCGCCTGGAAGCCGGAGAAACCGCGCAAACGCTTTGTCAGCCAGGCGCTGCAAGCTTATGCGGCGATGACTACATCGGCGGCTTATGGCGCAGTTCGGGATGTTTCGCAACTGGAAAAGTTTTAAGTTTTAGGTTGTTAGGTTTTAGGTGGGTAACTTCTCAATAACTGCATGTAAATGCAAAAAATGTAGGTCGGGTTAACGCAGCGCAGCGGAGTGTAACCCGACGATTTCCTGACGATAATGTCGGGTTACGCTTCGCTAACCCGACCTACGATAGTCACTATGCACGGGGTTATTGAGAACTTACTTAGGTGGCGCAGTGCGTGCGTTGCGCTGATTGCACGCTCAGCTTGGGAGAGCAATAGGTTTTTTCTTTCTTCAAGCAGCATCACTGATGATTTCTGCTATAGTTTAATATAAGTGCACGGCCCCTAAAACCTAAAACTTAACAACCTAAAACCTATCTCATGACCCTGACTGAACTTCGTTACATTATCGCTGTTGCCCGGGAACGCCATTTTGGACGTGCTGCGAAGGCCTGTTTTGTGAGTCAGCCGACACTCAGTGTTGCTGTCAGAAAACTGGAGGATGAACTTGAAGTCGCGATTTTTGAACGCGGCAAGGGAGAGATCACTGTTACCGATCCCGGCATGAAGATCGTTGAACAGGCGCAACGCGTTCTGGAAGAGACCAACAAGATCAGGCA
>DAOUQU010000409.1 GCA_030625445.1 Gammaproteobacteria bacterium | reverse complement strand
GGAACTGGTTGCACGCGGCCATCGTCTGATAGCTGATGACGCACCCGAATTTGCACGTATCGCGCCGGATATTGTCAGCGGCAGCTGCCCCCCTCTGTTGCAGGATTTTATCGAAGTACGCGGACTGGGATTACTCAATGTGCGCAGTATGTTCGGCGATACCGCAATCAAGCGCAGCAAGTACCTGCGTCTGATTATTCATCTGGCGCGCCTTGATGATGAGAGTCTCGCCAAGATGGACCGCCTCACCGGAAGTTACTCCACGCGCAATGTGCTGGGGCTGGAAATTCCATTGGTGACCATCCCCGTCGCGCCGGGACGCAACATGGCAATATTGATGGAAACAGCGGTACGCAACTACATCCTGCGCCAGGGGGGGTATGATGCCAGCGAGGAATTCGTCACCCGCCAAAGAATCGCTATCGAAGAGACCGCAGAAGAGGATGAATAGGCAGTTGGCAGTTGGCAGTTGGCAGTTGGCAGTTGGCAGTTGGCAGTTGGCAGTTGGCAGTTGGCAGTTGGCAAAAGCCTAATCGAATCATTGCCGTCTGCAAGCCTTGTTTGCTGGAATCTGTAACTTTTTTATTGTTTTTACTGCAAACTGCATACTGACAACTGCAAACTTTCTTTTGTTGTTTTTACTGCAAACTGCCAACTGAAGACTGCAAACTTTCTGTTAAGGAAACTCGTCCAGATACTCTGCCATCTCCCCGGGATTCGGCTCCTCACGCCAGGGAAGCGTACCCAGCAGCGGCACATCGATGCACTCTCGTAAAGTATTGATAATCTCATCCATCGCCTCTATGCGGGGCTGCTGCTGATTTGCTATCCAGCCGCAAAACTCCAATCCCGTGGATTTGATCGCCGAGGCTGTCAGCAGCGCATGATTGATGCAGCCGAGACGCAAACCAACGACCAGGATAACCGGCAGTTTCAGCCTGCACGCCAGATCCGGCAACATCGTTTCGCTGCCTAGCGGCACCGCCCAGCCGCCTACCCCTTCAACCACAACTCTGTCAGCCGAATCTTCAAGATCCCGGCAGATAGAGACAATTTTTGTGATCCGGATCGACTCGCCACTGCGTGCTGCTGCAATATGCGGAGCAATTGCAGCTTCAAAAGCATAGGGGTTGACCTGCGAATATGGCAATCCGCTTGAACAGGCCTGCATGATTTGCACTGCATCACTATTGCGCAACCCTTCCGGGCCGGGAGAACAACCCGAGGCAACGGGCTTCATCCCTGCAACTTCGAAGCCCCTGCGCTTGAGCAACTCCATCACCGCAAGGGTGACAACCGTTTTCCCCACCCCGGTATCAGTGCCTGTAATAAAATAGCCGCTCATCGACGTCCCTGCAGGCGAAACGCATCAACCGGTATCGTCGTTACACCATCCTCCGTCACCTGCTGCGGCGCCCACGCATGACCGTAGACGATTTCCCAGGTCGAAGGAATGCGCCCGTCGCTGCGATACACTTCGTAGGCGTCACGAAACTGCTGCATGCGGCTTTTACCCGTTAATCCTTTGCTACGGCCAGTCACGGCATTCTGCGCACCGATAGACTTGATATCTCGCATCAGCTGATCGACACTCTCATAGGTCATGGTGATCTGCTCCGCATCGATGACCGGTTCGGCAAACTGCGCCTCGACCAGCATATCGCCAA
>DAOUQU010000371.1 GCA_030625445.1 Gammaproteobacteria bacterium | reverse complement strand
GCATACTCTCAGCTGCAGCAACACGCCGAAACGATCACGCGCGTGATACTGCTTGGGCCTGATCACAGGGTAGGGTTTCGCGGTATCGCCGCACCCTCTGCAGACTATTTTGAAACCCCCCTGGGCATCATTCCGCTGGATCAGAAAACCATCAGGTCGCTCGTGGGTGTCGATCTGTTTGATGCGGCACACCAACAGGAACATAGTCTTGAGGTGCAGCTGCCGTTTCTGCAGCAGGTGCTGGGTGACTTTTCACTGGTGCCATTGGTGATTGGCAGTGTTGAACCCGGAGAGGTTGAGGCCGTACTGCGTCAACTGTGGGGAGGCGATGAGACCCTGATCGTGGTCAGCTCGGATCTGAGCCATTATCATGACTACCAAACGGCCCGCCGGATTGATGCTGCAACGACACAGGCGATCGAACACTTTGACAGCAGCAGCATCGGTCCCAATGATGCCTGTGGCTACCATGGCGTCTGCGGTTTACTGCAGGTGGCGGCAGAGAAGGAGCTGCAGGAGATGACGCTGGATGTGCGCAACTCCGGAGATACTGCAGGCCCTCGAGACCAGGTTGTCGGTTATGGATCCTATATCTTCTACTGAAATGCATATTACAATTGGGTATATCTTCACACTGGTTCCCACGGTCTTCCGTGGTAACCCATACCTGAATATGCATTCCCGCGCAGGAGCGTGGGAACGAGGAAAGATCTCTCCTGCGTCGAAATGACAAACTGAAGGGCGGTAGAAATGAATAGTAAAACTGGAAATGAATTAACTCCGCAACAGCAGCAGCAATTGTTGAAAGTTGCGCGCGAGTCGATCCAGTATGGCTTGCAGCATCGTCATGCAATGAGTGTCGACGCCGATGCATATGGTGATCAACTCCAGCAGCAGGGAGCATGTTTTGTAACGCTCTACAAAAAGGGTGCGCTGCGCGGCTGTATCGGTACACTGCAACCCTATCAGCCTCTCGTCAGCGATGTTGTGGAGCATGCACGGGCGGCTGCATTTTCTGATCCGCGTTTTCCGCCTCTTGGCCTTGATGAATTTGCAGATATCGTGATCAGCGTCTCGGTACTGGGCAAGCCGAGCGCCATCAGCTTCAGTGACGAAGAGGATCTGATCACTCAGCTGAGACCGTCGCAGGATGGCCTGATATTTGAAGATGGTGGCAACAGAGGCACGTTTTTACCCAGTGTATGGGAGTCGCTGCCGGAGTCCCGGCAGTTTCTGCAGCAGTTGAAACGCAAAGCCGGACTGCCGGTTGATTACTGGTCCGATAACCTGAAAATCTCCCGTTACACGACCCAATCCTTTTCTGAAAAGAAATAGAAGAAATAGGGGGCAGACCACGGTTTACGGTTTATTAATCATAAGCACTACCGACAGTGGCAATAGCAGTAAACCGTGGTCTGTCCCCTATTTCACTTAATCCACGGTTGCCGGGCTCGGGATTCCACTCGTTTCCGTTGTCTGTACCTCACTCTCTTCCCGGGAGGTTTTGTTTGGTATCTTCACAGTGAAGATGATCCCTGCCGCGATCAGGCTCATGACGCCGGTAATAATGAACGCCAGTGTGAAGTTGTTCATATCGCCGAGGTATCCGCCAAGCATGGGCCCGACGGTGCCGCCGATGCCATATGCGAGGAATACATAGCCGTAGTTCTGGCCAAAATATTTGTGGCCGAAGGTATCGGTAGTAATCGCCGGAAACAGTGCGAAGTTGCCGCCAAAATTAAAACCGATGAGGGCTGCCGTCAGCATTAAAAGCATAGGCTCTCCAGCAACATAGGGGAACATGCTGACAAACAGGCCTTGTGACGCCATCATTGCAGCAATAGACGTTCGCCTTCCATTTTGGTCGCAATTGACTGCATGTCCGATCATATCGCTGATCTT
>DAOUQU010000269.1 GCA_030625445.1 Gammaproteobacteria bacterium | reverse complement strand
GCCATGATCATGACCATCTGACGTCCTTCCATTCCAGGTTTTTGTTCAATCTGTGCGATTTCGTCGAGATCTTTCTCTACACGCTGCAAAACTTCAAGACCCAGTTCACGGTGAGCATGCTCACGACCACGAAAACGCATGGTGATTTTCACCTTGTCTCCCTGCTCGATAAACTTGACCAGGTTTCGCAGTTTAATCTTGTAGTCGCCAATATCGGTTGCCGGACGGAATTTTATCTCCTTGACCTGCACCTGTTTCTGTTTTTTCTTGGCAACCTGGCGTTGTTTCTTCGCCTCAAAAATATGTTTGCCATAATCCATAATCCGGCAAACCGGCGGTTCTGCATTGGGTTGGATCTCGACCAGATCCAGACTGGCCGTTTTTGCAGTCTCTTTCGCCTCAGAGAGCGGTACGATCCCTGCCTGTTGACCATCGGCGCCTATCAGGCGCACCTCGTTACCGGTAATGTCATCGTTCAGACGGTTACGGTTACGCCTGCTTTGCTTAGCAATAATTCTATCTCCACCATATAAAGAAATAAAAGCACCCATTCAGTTATCGGTGCTTTAGAAAACCTATTTGCGACTCTCTACCATCCCGGTGAGCATGACAGTCAAATCATCGATCGTCATGGGACCAAGGTCCTTTCCGCCTCGTGCGCGAACTGCAACAGTGCCGTTTTCCATCTCGCGGTCACCAACGACCAGCATAAAGGGAACGCGTTGCAATGTGTGCTCGCGAATTTTAAAGCCGATCTTCTCATTTCTCAAGTCCATTTCGACTTTAAATCCCGAATTTTTCAATGTTTTTGCAATTTTATTGACATAATCGGCCTGATTATCCGTAATATTCATCACAACAAGCTGAAGCGGAGCAAGCCACAGAGGCATGGCGCCGGCATAGTGTTCGATCAGGATACCGATAAAACGTTCCAGTGAACCCAGGATTGCACGGTGCAGCATGACCGGCGTCTGTTTGCTGTTATCCTCCGCGACATAGTGCGCGCCCAGGCGTTCCGGCATGGAGAAATCCAGCTGAATGGTGCCCAGCTGCCATACACGCTCCAGGCAATCTTTCAGTGAAAACTCGATCTTGGGACCATAAAAGGCGCCCTCGCCAGGCTGCAGCTCCCACTCCAGACTTTTCATGTTGAGGGCATCTTCCAGTGATTTCTCGGCCTTGTCCCACAATTCGTCAGCGCCGACACGCTGCTCGGGGCGTGTCGAGAGCTGGACCAGCACCTCTTCAAAACCGAAATCCCGATACACTTCGAACAGCAGATCAATAAAATCGGAGACTTCATCCAGGATCTGCTCTTCAGTACAGAAGATATGCGCGTCATCCTGTACAAAATTACGCACCCGCATCAAGCCGTGCAGTGTTCCGGATGGCTCGTTGCGATGGCAGGAGCCAAACTCCGCCAGACGCAGCGGCAGATCCCGGTAGGATTTGAGGCCATGATTATAGATCTGGATATGCGCCGGGCAGTTCATCGGCTTGATGGCATAGTCACGGTTCTCGGATGCCGTGGTGAACATCATCTCCTTGAACTTCTCCCAGTGGCCCGACTTCTCCCACAGGGAGCGGTCGATAATCTGCGGGGTGCACACCTCCTGATAGCCATGATCGCGCAATTTCGTGCGGATATAATCCTCGATGGTCAGATAGATCTGCCAGCCCCTGTCGTGCCAGAAGACCATCCCCGGCGCCTCCTCCTGTGAGTGAAACAGATCCAGCGCCTTGCCGATTTTACGGTGATCACGCTTCTCCGCCTCCTCCAGACGTTTCAGATAAACCTTCAGCTCCTTTTTATCCCGCCACGCCGTACCATAGATGCGCTGCAACATCTCATTATTGGAGTCACCTCGCCAGTAGGCGCCGGCAACCTTCATCAACTTGAAAGCCTTCAGCTTTCCTGTTGACGGGACATGCGGACCACGGCATAGATCCGTGAATTCATTCTGGGTGTAGAGTGACAGCGGTTCATTATCAGGAATCGATGCGATGATCTCGGCTTTGTACTCCTCTCCGAGCTGACGAAAAAAAGCCACCGCATCATCACGCGCCATCTCGGAGCGGGAAATGTCGATATTAGCCCTGACCAGTTCAGACATCCTTTTCTCAATGGCGAGCATATCTTCAGGCGTGAAGGCGTGTTCAGAGGAGAAGTCATAATAGAAACCATCCTCGATAACCGGACCGATGGTCACCTGCACCTGCGGGAAGAGTTCCTTGACCGCCATCGCCAGCAGATGCGCCGTTGAGTGGCGAATTACTTCCAGGCCATCGTCATCCCTCTCTGTAATGATAGCCAGTTCGGCATCCGAATCGATCACATGCGAAGTATCGACCAGTGCTCCGTCCACACGGCCAGCCAATGCTGCTTTCGCAAGACCGGGACCAATCGATGCCGCAACATCAAAAACAGTGACAGGGTGATCAAAATCGCGGGATGAACCGTCTGGAAGCGTAATTTGCGGCATTCTAAAACCTCAGTGGTAACCCATACGAGAGGACACTTGAAAAAATTGTATTGATGGCCGTCCAACATGAACGACCGATTTTTGTATCTGATCAGATCTCAAATCAGAGAAAAAACAGGCTTTCAGGGAGTGCGGTAAACAATCTCCTCTGAATTAGGCAAGTTCTCAAAAAGCCCGGTCAAATGCCGTCATTGCGAGGGAGCCTAAGCGACCGCGGCAATGACACCATGCATTCAAT
>DAOUQU010000122.1 GCA_030625445.1 Gammaproteobacteria bacterium | reverse complement strand
TATCAAGGCAGCGCTTGATGCACTGTGCGAACTCGCCGAACAGAATGTACTGGGGAAATACAATATCCTGATCCTCTCTGACAGGGGTGTTTCGCGGGAGCGCATTGCCATTCCCGCCCTGCTGGCCACGTCAGCCGTGCATCACCACCTGATCAGGAAGGGACTGCGCACCGAAACCGGACTGGTCATCGAAACCGGCGCTGCGCTTGAGATCCACCATTTTGCTACGCTTGCCGGTTATGGCGCCGAGGCGATCAACCCCTGGCTGGCATTCGAGACCATCGATGCATCACTGTCGCGCATCTCTCCCAAAATGGAGCGCGACATGGCGCAGCAGCACTACATCAAGGCTGTCGGCAAGGGTCTCAAAAAGGTGATGTCCAAGATGGGCATATCAACCTATCAATCCTACTGCGGCGCGCAGATCTTCGATGCTGTCGGCCTCTCAACAGCGTTTATCGATGCCTACTTTTCCGGCACCGCATCCATGATCGAGGGCATCGGCCTCGACGAGGTCGCGGCAGAGAGCCATCGCTGGCACAGCGATGCTTTTGGCGGCAAGCAGATCTATCGCAAACATCTCGACGTTGGCGGTGACTATGAGTACCGCGTACGCGGCGAACATCATGTGTGGACGCCCGAAACCATCAGCAAGCTGCAGCACGCTACCCGCAGCAACAATGCACAGACATTTTCCGAGTTCTCGCGCCTCGTCGATGAGCAAAGCAAGGATCTGCTGACCCTGCGCGGTCTGATGGAGTTCAAATTTGCGGACAACCCGATTCCGCTGGACGAGGTCGAAACGGCGAAGGAGATCGTCAAACGCTTCTCCACCGGCGCCATGTCCTTCGGTTCCATCTCCTATGAAGCGCACTCCACCCTTGCGGTTGCGATGAATGCAATCGGCGGTAAATCCAATACCGGTGAAGGCGGCGAAGAAGCATCGCGTTTCAACCCGCTGGCGGACGGCTCCATGAACCCGGAGCGCTCAGCCATCAAGCAGGTTGCCTCGGGGCGCTTTGGCGTCACCACCGAGTATCTGGTCAACTCCGACATGATCCAGATCAAAATGGCGCAGGGCGCCAAGCCCGGCGAGGGCGGCCAACTGCCCGGCCACAAAGTCAATGATCAAATTGCGCGCGTGCGCCACTCCACCGAGGGAGTCGGCCTGATTTCACCGCCGCCGCACCATGACATCTATTCGATCGAAGATCTGGCGCAGCTGATTCATGACCTCAAAAACGTCAACCCCCAGGCGGATATCTCCGTCAAGCTGGTCTCCGAGGTCGGCGTCGGAACCGTTGCCGCAGGCGTCTCCAAGGCGCATGCCGACCACGTCATCATCGCCGGTTACGACGGCGGCACCGGCGCATCACCGATCACCTCGATCAAGCATGCCGGATCTCCATGGGAGATTGGCCTCGCCGAAACGCACCAGACACTGGTATTGAACAAACTTCGCAGCCGCATCAGCGTGCAGACAGACGGTGGATTGCGCACCGGGCGCGATGTCGTCATTGCCGCACTGCTGGGAGCGGACAATTTCGGCTTTGCCACGGCGCCGTTGATCGTCGAGGGCTGCATCATGATGCGCAAATGCCATCTCAATACCTGCCCGGTCGGCGTTGCCACCCAGGATCCTGAGCTGCGCAAGCACTTCACCGGAAAGCCGGAACACGTCATCAACTACTTCTTCTTTATTGCTGAAGAGATGCGTCAGCTGATGTCCAAACTCGGCTTTCGCACCATCAACGAGATGATCGGCCAGTCCGACCGCCTCAACATGCGCGACTGCATCGATCACTGGAAAGCAAAAGGACTCGACTATTCTCGCCTGCTGGCCAAACCCGAAGCAGACGCCCCCAGGGATATCTACCATAACGAAATGCAGGATCACGGCCTCGCCAGGGCGCTCGACAACGAGTTGATCGAACGTGCAGCTCCCGCACTCGAGCATCGTGAAAGAGTGGATATCGATATCGACATCCACAACTTCAACCGCACTTTTGGAACCATGCTCTCCGGCAGGGTTGCCCGGAAATACGGCAATGCCGGGCTACCTGAGGACTGCATCAGCATCAAGGCGAAGGGAACAGCCGGACAGTCGCTTGGCGCATGGCTGGCCAGGGGGGTCACGATCGAGCTTGCCGGTGAAGGCAACGACTACGTCGGCAAGGGACTCTCGGGCGGCAAGCTGATCATCTACCCGCCTGCCGAATCAAAAATCGGCAGGGCGGAAGAGAACATCATCGTCGGCAACACCGTGCTGTTCGGCGCCATCAGCGGCGAATGCTACTTCAACGGCGTCGGCGGTGAGCGTTTCGCGGTGCGCAACTCCGGGGCTACCGCCGTCATCGAAGGCGTCGGCGATCATGGCTGTGAATATATGACCGGCGGTATCGTGGTTTGTCTTGGCTCTACCGGGCGCAACTTTGCAGCAGGCATGTCCGGCGGCATCGCCTATGTGCTGGATGAAAGCGGCGGCTTCACCGAGCGCTGCAACATGGAGATGGTCGAGCTGGAGAGCATCAGGCATGACGGCGCCAATGCGGATCTCGGCGACATGACCTGCGCCGATGAGACGCGTCTCAAAGCGCTGATCGAAAAACATCTCCACTATACCGGCTCCGATGTCGCCAAACGCATCCTGGATAACTGGAACGACACTCTGCCGAAGTTCATCAAGATCATGCCGGTGGATTACCGTCGCGCATTGAAAGCGCTAAAAGCACAGAAAACGGCAGCATAAGGGGTAAAAACAATGGGAAAACCAACAGGTTTCATGGAATTCGAGCGTCTGGACCGGCATTATGCGCCGGTCGAACAGCGTCTGCAGAACTTTCATGAGTTCGTGATTCCACTCGAAGAGAGTGAACTCAGCGCCCAGGGTGCGCGCTGCATGGATTGCGGTATTCCATTCTGCCACCAGGGCTGCCCGGTCAACAACCTCATCCCCGACTGGAACGACCTGGTCTATCATGGCTTGTGGCGTGAAGCCCTGGATGTGCTGCACAGCACCAACAACTTTCCGGAAGTGACCGGACGCATCTGCCCCGCGCCCTGCCAGGAGTCCTGCACACTGAATATCCAGGATATGCCGGTCACGATCAAGACCATCGAGTGCGCCATTGTCGACAAGGGATGGGAGCAGGAGTGGATCAAACCCGAGATCGCCGCACACAAGAGCGGCAAAAAAGTGGCCGTGGTTGGCTCGGGGCCTGCCGGCATGGCCTGCTCACAGCAGTTGGCGCGCGCCGGTCATGAGGTGGTACTTTTCGAGAAGGAGCCGCGCATCGGCGGACTGATGCGTTTCGGCATCCCGGACTACAAACTCGACAAGAGTCTGCTGGAGAGACGCAAGCAGCAGATGCAGGCAGAGGGGGTCGATTTCAGGAGCAATACACATATCGGCGTAGATATCCCCGCCTCACAACTGCTGGAGGAGTATGACGCCGTGGTTCTCAGCGGAGGCTCCGAGCAGCCGCGTGACCTCGAGGTTCCGGGCCGCAATCTCGACGGCATCTACTTTGCGATGGATTTTCTGAAGGCCAACAGCAAGTGGGTGCAGGGCATCCATGATCATGATCAGGTCATCTCGGCAAAGGAGAAACACGTCGTGGTCATCGGCGGCGGTGATACCGGTTCTGACTGCATCGGCACATCGACGCGTCACGGCGCCGCATCAGTCACCCAGATCGAGATTCTGCCGCAGCCCCCCGAGCATGAGGACAAAGGGCTGACATGGCCCGACTGGCCCGACAAAATGCGCACCTCCACCTCCCAGGAGGAGGGCTGCGCGCGCATGTGGTCAGTGGCGACTAAAAACTTTGTTGATGACGGCAACGGCAATCTCAAGGGTGTCGAGTGCGTCAAGGTCGAATGGGACAAAGATGAGAGCGGCGCCTGGCGGATGAGTGAAGTGGAAGGCTCGGAATTTGATCTGCGCGCCGATATTGTCACCCTGGCGATGGGTTTTCTGCATCCCGTACACGAAGGCATGCTCGAACAGCTTGGCGTCGAGAAGGATGGCCGTGGCAACGTACAGGGCGCTACCGAGGGCGACAAAGCCTACTATACCTCCGTCGACAAGCTTTTCGCAGCCGGCGACATGCGCCGCGGCCAGTCGCTGGTGGTGTGGGCTATTCGTGAAGGACGCCAGTGCGCCCGCTCCGTGGATCAGTACCTGATGGGGTACACGGACCTTCCACGATAATTCACAATTCGTTGATGCTCTCGCAAAGACGCAGAGACGCAAAGGGTTTTTCTTGGCGTACTTGGTGGATTTGCGAGAGATAATTGTTTGCCTGAATTACCCACACGTTTTCCTGAAGACCCAATATTGATTGCTGCTGAACTCGGACAACCATATGAACGACAATCCAGAGAACCTAGAAGTCCCTCCTCCGAAATCCGATCCTGACCACACTCCCGGAAAATTCCGGGAGCCGGTCGGCGTCCCTGCATCCCATGCTGTCGCCTGGGTTCTCATGGGCTGGGAGTATTTCAAGAAGGCCCCCACAGCCTGGATTGCCGTCACCATCATCTGGGTTGGCGGCAGCCTGCTGCTATCCTTGATCCCGCTGGCATCTATGCTGGTGAACCTCGTCTTTCCAGTCCTGGTTGCCGGCATGATGCTGGGCTGTGCAGCCATCGAGCGTGGAGAGACATTCACCGTCTCGCATCTTTTTGACGGCTTCAGACTGCCTCAAAGCAGACGCCTGATAACGCTTGGCGCTTTCAATATCGTCATCACCCTGGTTGCCATCATGCTGATCGGCATTCTGTTTTCCATGTTTGTCGGCGGCAGCTCGAATATCACCGACCCGCAGGAGTTGCAGACGGCAATCATGGCCGATGAAACCTCCGGTCTGCTTCTGCTGTTAATTTTGTTGGCGCTGCTTCTGCCTGTGATGATGGCATTCTGGTTCGCCCCGCTGCTGATCGCCATAGACAACAAACAGGTTGTTGAGGCTTTGAAATTCAGCTTTAGTGCCTGCCTGAAGAACGCCTGGCCTCTGCTGGTTTACGGCCTGCTGTTTCTACCCCTCTTCATCGCCTCTATTTTTCTCATGGGACTCGGCTTCCTGGTCGTGATACCAATGATCTATGCATCCCTCTACGCCTCCTACAAAGATATTTTTCATGAGCCCGAAATAGAGTGATCCCAAGCGCAGAAACGAATAAAACGCAGTCATCCCGGCGCAGGCCGGGATCCATATCTGACAATACCGCCATTTCCCTGGATTCCGGCATTCGCCGGAATGACGCATAGAGTGGCTTCAGGAGCAGTAGAGATGAACGCCGCCATCAACTTATCCGATCTCGTTGAAACGATGGAATCACAGGACGATGAGAGTGAACTCTTCGTCAACAGCTGCACTGGCGATATTCTGATTTTCAGTGAAGAGGAGATCATTATTGCAGAAGGCGGGGATGATCCAAATCGCTTCCCGCAGCGGCAGCGCGAAATCATCGAACTCGCCAACGAAGCTCTCGACAGTGATGACTTTATCGAGATGGGCGCTGCACATGAGGTC
>DAOUQU010000463.1 GCA_030625445.1 Gammaproteobacteria bacterium | reverse complement strand
GTATTCAGAACGGTTTTCAAGGTGGATTCTCCAGGGTTTAAATAGCAAAGCGGTAACAAATAAATATTCGATCTATTTTACCCTACATGGATGCATCAAAATCTTGATTTATGTCACCTGAAGTAATCCTGGTGAATTGACACACAAATATTATTGGTTATTCATGAGTGCTTTGATAGAGTTCATGGCGTGGGTGTATGGAATATCCAACAATCAACTCAAGGAAGGGTTCACTTATGATGACGATATGCAAGGATGCAGGACGATTACTGGCGATAGTCTCTGTCGCAGCTCTGTTTTATCTCCCTGATGCTGCTTTCGGTGAAAAGCTGGCATTGATGCTGGCAAGCAGATACCACCAGGGTATCGATGTCGGCGATTACTGGGTGAGTGAGAAACTCGACGGGGTGCGTGCTCGCTGGGATGGCAATCATCTTGTTTCCAGGGGAGGGTATCGATTTGCTGCTCCCTCCTGGTTTAC
Source organism: Gammaproteobacteria bacterium (assembly GCA_030625445.1). Taxonomy (GTDB): domain Bacteria; phylum Pseudomonadota; class Gammaproteobacteria; order Chromatiales; family Chromatiaceae; genus Sva-25. Next base: position 603 of record DAOUQU010000463.1, on the reverse strand, counting down.
TGAAAAGTTTCCATCGGCACCCCTGGATGGTGAGTTGTGGATAGGGCGCGGGCGCTATGATGAGGTTAGCGGCATCGTCAGGAAGATGACGGCGCATGATGGATGGCAGCAGGTGCGCCTGATGGTATTTGACTTGCCGCAGCACGAAGAGGGTTTCACCCGGCGTCTGCAGTCGATGCAGCAACTGGTGGAGCAAGCTGGTTCTCCCTATATCGCTGTGATCAATCAGTACCGGGTTGCAGACAATGATGAGTTGATGCAGCGGCTGCAATCCGTGATTGATGCTGGTGGTGAAGGCTTGATGCTGCATCGTGCAACAGCGCTCTACAGGAACGGGCGCACTAATGAGCTGTTGAAGCTGAAACAGTTTTCAGATGCCGAGGCGACGGTGATCGGTTATCGCCCGGGCAAGGGGATGTTTTCAGGAATGACCGGTTCTCTGAAATTACGCAATGATGACGGTGTTGTCTTTTTTGTCGGCAGTGGTCTCACCATGGAGCAGAGAACAGATCCGCCGCCTATCTCCAGCCGGATTACATACCGATATCAGGGATTCACAAAAAACGGTGTGCCGCGTTTTGCGGTTTTCCTGCGTGTGCGAAA
>DAOUQU010000119.1 GCA_030625445.1 Gammaproteobacteria bacterium | reverse complement strand
CAGCAATTGTTTGCGGCGCGTGATCGCTTTGGCATCAAGCCGCTCTACTACTCGCTGGATCAAAAGCGTTTTCGCTTCGCCTCGAATACCCAGGCGCTGCTTGCCGCAGGTGATGTGAATAGAACCATCGATGCCGAGGCGCTGCATTTCCAATTTACACTGCATGGCGTTGTGCCTGCACCGCGAACCATTATCGAGGGGATTCGCAAAGTGGAGCCGGGTTGCAGCCTCACGCTGGATGCAGCGGGCAATCTCAGCCAGCGCCGCTACTGGCGGCTGGATGCAACGCGCCCCGAGCAGGAACTCAGCGAAGAGGAGTGGATCGATGCCATTCACGAGGCGCTGCGCACTGCAGTAAAGCGGCGCAATGATGTGGCTGATGTGCCGGTCGGGGTGCTGCTCTCGGGCGGACTCGACTCCAGTCTGCTGGTGGCTCTGCTGGCCGAACTGGGGATATCGGATATTCGCACATTCTCGATAGGCTTTGAGGACCAACCGGAGGAGAAGGGGAGCGAGTTTGAATACTCCGATCAGGTTGTCGAACGCTATCAGCCCCGTCATCATAAGTTCCTGATCCCCAACGAGGATGTGTTGAAGCGCCTGCCGGAGGCTGTTGACGCCATGGCGGAGCCGATGTTCGGCCAGGATGCAGTCGCCTTCTATCTGCTCTCCGAACAGGTGTCGAAACAGGTCAAGGTAGTGCAGTCGGGACAGGGGGCCGATGAGGTCTTTGGCGGCTATTTCTGGTATTCACGCATGCAGGAAGAGCAGGGCAGCCCCCTGGAGCGTTTTCGCAAGCACTATTTCGATCGTGATCATGATGAATACCTGCGCATGGTCTCATCTTCATGCCGGGTTGCGGATATTACCGGAGAGTATGTCGCACAGCGGCTCGGTGAGCCGCAGGCTGACTCTTTTCTGGACCAGGCGCTGCGTTTCGATGTCACGACGCTGATCATCGACGATCCTGTCAAACGGGTGGATAACATGACCATGGCGTGGGGACTGGAGGCGCGGGTGCCGTTTCTCGATCATCAGCTGGTTGAAGTGGCGGCCAAAAGCCCGCCGCAGTTTCGTCTCAAGCAGGATGGCAAGTATCCGTTGAAGATGATTGCCCGCGGTATTGTGCCGGATGCGGTCATCGACCGTCCCAAGGGGTATTTCCCCATGCCGGCGCTCAAATATGTGCGCGGTGACTTTCTGGAGTTCATGCGTGATATCCTGGATTCGCAGGCGTGTCGTGAGCGGGGGCTTTTCAATCGAAAATATATTGATATGCTGCTGTCGGCGCCTGAAATGCACCACACCCGCATTCAGGGGAGTAAACTGTGGCACCTGGCGGTATTCGAATACTGGCTGCAGAGGAATCTGGATCACAGCGGATAATCATGCTCTATGAAGGGTTGATTTTTATTCTGCTCCCCCCAATATGCTGTAGATGGATGCGCAACCGCTTATCCATCTAATTTTTCTAATTATTTTCAGGTAAATAGTATGGATGTCCTCGAACGCATCAAAGAGCAGGTAGAAAGCAACCCAGTCATTCTCTACATGAAGGGGACGCCGCAGTTTCCCCAGTGTGGTTTCTCCTCACGCACTGCAGCGGCGCTTCAGGATTGCGGCGTTAAATTCGCCTATGTTAACGTGCTGTCCGACCCGGAGATTTTTGAGAATCTTCCCCGCTATGCCGACTGGCCTACCTTTCCGCAGCTCTATATCGACAAGGAGCTGGTCGGAGGCTGTGATATCACCCTGGAACTGCACGACAGCGGCGAACTGCAGAAGATGGTGGATGAGGCTGGTAAACAGTGGCCAGAGGAAGAAGATTCCTGATTGTTTGCCAGTTGTTCTGAAATAAAAAGGCGATCATCTGATCGCCTTTTTATTGTTCAGTAATTTTCAGAAGGGCTGAAATTTTCTTCGGTGGTGTGCGGCGGCTTGTACCACGAAAGCTTCTCATGCAACTCCACGACTTCGCCGATGATGATCAGGGTCGGTGGTTTGGGTTGCTCCTTCTCCACAATACCCATAATGGTCTTAAGTGTGCCGGTAAAGACACGCTGCATATGCGTGGTTCCCTGCTGAACCAGGGCAGCCGGCATATCTGCAGAGACGCCATGCGCCTGCAGCTCACGCGTTATCACGGGCAATCCCTTGAGCCCCATATAGAAGACAATCGTCTGCTGCGGCTGGGCGAGCTGCTCCCAGTTGAGATTCATGCTGCCGTCTTTTAGGTGCCCGGTAACGAAGGTCACAGACTGTGCATAGTCGCGATGCGTTAACGGAATGCCTGCATAGGAGGCGCACCCGGCTGCAGCGGTAATACCAGGGATGACCTGGAACGGAATTCCCTCTTCGGCAAGCGTATCGATCTCTTCGCCGCCGCGGCCGAAGATAAAGGGGTCGCCACCCTTGAGGCGCACCACCCGCTTGCCCTCTTTGGCCAGTCTCGCCAGCAGCTTGTTGATCTCCTCCTGGGGCATGGCGTGATTGTCGCGCTCCTTGCCGACATAGATGCGTTTGGCATCCCGGCGGGTCATCTCGACGATCGATTTTGCAACCAGGCGGTCATAGACGACGACATCGGCCTTTTGCATGCAGCGCAGTGCGCGAAACGTGAGCAGATCAGGATCGCCGGGGCCGCCGCCGACCAGATAGACCTCACCCATACCGGCATCGGGTTTTGCCTCCTGCAGCGCTTTTTGCATCACCACTTCCGCCTCTTCCATATGGCCGGAGAAGACGCGCTCGGCAACGCCTCCCTGCAGGACATTATCCCAGAAGCGTCGCCGGTCATCGTGATCGGAAAATGTCTGCTTTACCTGCTCGCGAAAATTTGCAGCAAGTTCGGCAAGGCGGCCATAGCCGGCTGGTATCAGCGACTCCAGGCGGGCGCGGATCAAGCGTGCAAGCACAGGAGATGCACCGCCGGTAGAGACTGCTGCTATCACGGGTGAGCGGTCGATGATCGATGGCATGATAAAGCTGCATAGCTCCGGCTGATCGACGACATTCACGGGGGTGCCGCATTTGTTGGCGGCATCCACAACCAGGCGGTTCACGGCAGCATCACTGGTTGCTGCAATCACCAGTTTGCAACCCTTCAGGTCGACATCCTGCCAGTTGCGATTGATATGAGTGACCTTGTCGCCATCGACCAGAGCAGCAACGGCGTCACTCACCTCGGGAGAGATCACCGTTACCTTGCCGCCGGCGCGTAACAGCAGGGAAATTTTACGTGTGGCAACATCGCCGCCGCCGACGACAATGCAGGTTTCACCTTTAATATTCAGAAAAATGGGAAGAAATTCCATCAGATCAGTCCGTTGTGTGTTATGAGGTGAAATGTAGCATGATCAGCTTCCATCATGCTACGCAAGAGTGCAATCCTCTTGTATATTAGAGTATTATAATATATACTAATAAAATTATTTTATCAATTTTGGCGGGGAATTGATCCACATGATGGTGAGTGAAATTGATGCTGCAGAGCTGAAGCGTCGCATGGATGCCGATGAAAATTTCATACTTTATGATATTCGCAGTGATGCGGAGGTTGCGCAGGGAATACTGCCTGATTCAGAACATCTGGCGATGCATCTGATCCCTTTGAAAATGCAGGATTTTCCAAAGGACAGGGATGTTATTCTCTATTGTAGAAGCGGTGCACGCTCCTATCACGCCTGCGGCTATCTGCAGCAGCAGGGGATCGACAATGCGGTTAACCTGCGCGGCGGAATTATCAGCTGGGCGCAGCATGGTTTTGAAATTGTCTCCCGCGCCGCATGATTCCTGGGAAGGATTATATCAAATACCCCCATGATCTCTGGTAATCCATGAGTGACCTATATCTTTACAAACGAATCAAACCCCAATAATGACTCTCGCAAAGCTTCCGCGTCCTGCTCACGCCCCTCACCTGGCGTCCATGCAGGCGAAGGCGCAGAGCTCGCCAAGAAAAACCTTTGCGGTCTTTGCGTCTTTGCAAGAGACAAGGTTTTTTTCATGTTTGTCCAGTCTGGAACTTGGCCTCGCTAGTCATTCAGCAACAAAATTGCGGCATCTTGCCTCATGAAAATTGCTGTCGCGGCATCACCACAAATCTCTTCCCGGAAACTTCTGCAGTTGGCAGAGGATGTTTCGCTGCCGCTGTTTGATGGCGCCGATGATTATGCCTTTCTGCTCTACCAGACAGCGGATCATCTGCAATTGCGCTCACTGACTGAACCTCAGGTCAACCCGCTGTATGTCGATTTCATCGGTGGTCAAAGCCGCCATCGCCGTCTCTATGGTGGAGGCAGGGGGCAGCATTTGGCCAGGGCAATTGGCCTGAGAAAACATCCTCATCCTGTGGTTGTCGATGCCACGGCTGGCCTTGGTCGTGATGCTTTTGTGCTGGCAACGCTTGGATGCAGGGTAACCATGCTCGAGCGATCAGCTGTCATCGCGGCATTACTGCGGGATGGCTTGCAGCATGCGCAGGATGTAGATGATGAAGCAATCAGAGATATTGTGCAGCGGATGCAACTGGTGCATGCTGATGCGATCAGCTGGCTGCAATCAAACAGCAGCGTAGCAGATGTCATCTACCTTGACCCCATGTTCCCCGGGCGCAAAAAATCGGCACAGGTGAAAAAGGAGATGCGCTTTTTTCAGGACATCGTGGGCGGGGATCAGGATGTCGGCGAACTTCTCGGTGCGGCTCTCGATGCAGCCGGGCGGCGCGTGGTTATCAAGAGACCTGTCAGATCAGGATATCTCGTAGATAAAAAGCCGGATTTTTCAATTACTGGAAAAACAACGCGTTATGATATTTACCTGATCCATGGCATTACAACTGAATGAAACATTTACTTGTGTTTGTATCTGTTTTAGAATATAAGAGCGTACTTATTCAACAACAACGAATCTTTTTTAGGAGATCTCAATGGCTGATTTTGATGATGAACTCGATGCAAGTGGTCTGAACTGCCCGCTGCCTATCCTGCGTGCTAAAAAGGCGCTGAATGGTATGGATGCAGGCAAGGTACTGCATATCATTGCGACTGATCCTGGTTCAGTGAAGGATTTCGAAGCCTTCGCCAAGCAAACAGGAAACGAACTGCTGGAATCAACGGAAGAAGGCGGTAAATTTCACTTCTACATGAAAAAAGTCTGATTCAGAGACTTTTTTCCAACGAGAACAAGAAGAGGATATGATCGATGGATGAAAAGAAGTTAGCCATCATTGCAACCAAGGGTACCCTTGACTGGGCGTATCCTCCATACATTCTGGCATCGACTGCCGCCGCACTTGGCTATGAGGTCGAAATCTTTTTTACCTTTTATGGTCTCCAGTTGGTGCGCAAGGATCTGAATGTTCTGAAAGTCAGCCCGCTTGGCAATCCCGGCATGCCGATGAAGATGCCTTTTGGCCCTGACTGGTTCAAGAACATCAACTGGAATATTCCCAATATTATCCAGGCGGGTATCCCCGGGTATGAGAATGTCGCCACTGCGTTGATGAAACAGACCATTAAAAATAATGGCGTTGCAACGATTCCTGAATTGCGTGAACTTTGTCTGGAAGCAGAGGTGAAATTCATCGCCTGTCAGATGACGGTTGATCTGTTTGGATTCGAGCACAGTGATTTTATCGATGATATCGAATATGCTGGCGCAGCATC
>DAOUQU010000368.1 GCA_030625445.1 Gammaproteobacteria bacterium | reverse complement strand
CCGACCAGAAAAAATGCCGCCGAGGAGATATCCGCAGGCACATCAATTGTTGTTGCCGTCAGGTTGCCGCCGCCCTCGAGGCAAATACGGTTGCCATCGGTAGTCACCCTATAACCAAAACCACGCAGCATGCGTTCGGTATGATCCCGCGTCGGGGCCGGTTCGACCACGCAACTCTCCCCTTCTGCATAAAGGCCAGCCAGCAACACACAGGATTTCACCTGCGCACTCGCCATCGGCATCTGGTAATGGATGGGATCAAGACGTTCGATCGCCTTGATATGCAGCGGCGCCGTACCCCTGTCGGTGGTATCGATGGCTGCGCCCATGCTTGACAACGGCTCTGTCACTCTGCGCATCGGACGTGAAGAGAGCGAAGCATCTCCCGAGAGGGTCAGATTCATCCCCTGGCCTGCCAGCAGTCCGCACAGCAGCCGCATGGAAGTTCCCGAATTACCCACATCCAGCGCATCCGGCGGCGGCTGCAGACCATGCATACCGACGCCATGAACCATCACCCTGCCATCGTGCGGACCATCGATAGCGACACCCATGGCGCGGAATGCCCGCAGCGTTGCGAGGCTGTCCTCACCTTCAAGGAAGCCGCTGATCTGCGTCACCCCGTCCGCCAGAGAGCCAAGCATGATGGATCGATGTGAAATGGATTTGTCACCCGGAACACGGATACTCCCCCGCAGGACTCCACCGGGCTTTACCAGAAAACGTATATGATTTGTCAATACTGACTCCGGGATGAACGATAATGCGGCGCAAAGCTTACCGCTGCATCATTGTAGTGTAAACTGCGCGCCCTACAAACATGAACATCGGCTAAATCGACTATGCCAAATCAAAATCCAACCCTGGTGCTGGCCTCCACCTCGCCGTTCCGCCGTGAACTGCTGAATAAACTGGGCATTCCCTTTGAAACAGCGGCGCCTGATATCGATGAATCTCCACTGCCAGGCGAAGAGCCTGAATCACTGGTAAAGCGTCTCTCACTTGAAAAAGCCAAAGCCGTGGCGGCTGACTATCCACAGGCGTTGATCATCGGCTCCGACCAGGTCGCCTGCGTTGACAACCAGGTTCTCGGCAAACCCGGGGCACATCAAAAGGCGATGCAGCAGCTCAGGTTGACATCGGGAAAAACTGTCACCTTTCTGACCGGCCTGACACTCTATGATTCAGCCAGCGGCAATAGCAGAACCCTGTGCGAACCATTCCAAGCACACCTCCGGGAGCTGACAGATACACAGATTGACAACTATCTGCAGCGTGAACAACCCTACAACTGCGCCGGCTCCTTCAAGTCTGAATCTCTTGGCATTGCCCTGTTTAAACGGCTTGAGGGTGAGGATCCGAATGCACTCGTCGGCCTGCCGCTAATCCGCCTGATTGAGATGCTGGGGCAGTTCGGCGTGGATGTATTGTCATTTCCAACGTCCCAATAACACCGGGACTAAAAACTCATTAACCACGAAAGGCACGAAAAACACGAAAATATTGAGCATCCTTCTTTTCCGGTTTACAGTTTGTCATCTCGACACAGGAGAGATCTTGGAGCTTTTTACCGCAGGATTCCTCGTCGTCCCTCACTTCCCACGGAATGACAGGTAAAGCTTTAAAGTAGTTTTTATAGTTTTGAAAGCGCCACATATTTGCTTCTTTTCTTTCGTGATTTTCGTGTTTTTCGTGGTTAAAAAATCTTACTCAGATTCATGCTATGAAAAAAGACACCAACAACCCCGTTATCGGCTTCAACTACCTGCTGCGCGGCTTTGGCCTGCTTAACAAGCCAGGCCTGAGAGCATTTGTGGTGATTCCACTGCTGATCAACATCCTCATCTTTTCACTGATGCTATGGCTTGGCATCGATCAGTTTGAAGCCCTGATGGATCACTACGTTCCGCAGGAGGGTTGGCTCTCCT
>DAOUQU010000089.1 GCA_030625445.1 Gammaproteobacteria bacterium | reverse complement strand
CAAGGTCATTGTGTGATTCGCCGGAGTTGGTGAGATGCAGGTTTTTCAGTGTCGCGCCATCGGTATCGAGCAGCACCACCGTACCTTTGCCGTCGGCATCGATGGTAACTTTATTGCCGCCATCGATTGTCATCGGCTTGTCGATAACCACCGGTCCGGCATAGATGCCTGGTGGAGGGGTCAGCGTTCCCCCCTCCTCAACGGCGTCGACAAGCTCCTGGAAAGAAGGGTATTGCTCCGCTGATGCGGAAATAGGGAAGCCTGCTAACAACAACAGTAGTAGAACGTAGGATGTGCTGAGCTTGCGAAGCGCATCTGTCGCGATCGATGCGCTTCGTTCCTCAGCACATCCTACGAACTTCTGCCCCATCTAACTACCCTTCTTCTTTGAGAGCTTTACGCCTCAACAGCGCCGCCAGCGCCAGCAGCACCGACATCAGCAGCATCAGTCCGAAGCCGATTGAAGGATAGGAGTGGGTCGTAAACTGCGCCACCTTGCCCTGGCCGAAGACGGTCGGCATGAAGGGTTTGACCGTGAAGGCGCCCATCGCATTGAGGGTATGGCCATACCACCATAACCAGGCGGAGTATTCGATCAGGAAGAACAGCGGCAGCGCCATGGGAACCAGAATCAACAGCCAGTAGAGCAGGCCGCTGTTCTTGCGCGCGCCGAAGACCAGCAACACCATCACCGCCAGGATTCCCCAGAAGAGTCCTTCAGCAACCAATGCCATGGTGGCAACCATTGGCCGGATCTCCTCCGGGTTGTTGAAATACTTGCCAAGACTGGCCGCATAATGCCACGACATCATCTGCGAACCACTGCCATCCCAGCTTAGACGTTCGACTTCAGGCTTGCGTTCCTGGGATTTTTCGAAGGTGCCGCGCAGATGATCGATATTCGCCTGTTTCTCGGATCTTGTATCTTCAGCAGGCTGCTGTGAGGTCGTAGCTGCAGTTTCGATATCCTGCGCCTTGCGCAGCTTGACCAATGCCTCACTGGGTTTGGCATCGATCTCGTCGACATCAAAGGCAGGAAGATCTCTCTCAGTATCCTGGTCGAGCGCAGTCACCAGCGCATGCATATATCCGGAGTTCTGGTAGGAGAGACCATCCTTTGCGTACCAGGTCAAATACATCCACACGGCAAGCCCGGCAAAACCGACACTCATGATCAGCATGCGGATCTTTGGCTTGCGGCAGAGGAAACCCAGCAGCATTATGCCAAGCAGAGCAACCAGAAACTGTGAAAATGCGCGTTCGATGACGCCACCGGATGCGATCGGATACATCCCCACATAGTGGTTGATGGTATCCATCTCATGCACGCAGTCGAGCGCTTCATCCTCGGTGATCTCCTCCTTTTCGATTTTTTTACAGCCGTTGAAAACCCCGTTCATGTGAAATTCAATTTTCACTCCATCCGGAAAGGCCTCTTCCGGGTAGTTTGGCGCCGTTAGTGCAACCCACCATATCGGCGAATAAAAGATTGCAATCAGTATGCCGATGGATGCAGCGATCAGTACGCTGCTGATAAGATTTTTTTTGCTCATGATCAAAACCGCAGAGTTGCTGTGAAAAAAAGAAACCAGGGAAATGGAGTTTATTGATGCCCAATGCCGCCGTCATCCCGGCGCAGGCCGGGATCCATGCATGTCAAGAATCTATAACTTCGACAACTTACAGATCAAGATAAATGGATTCCGGCTAAAAACATGCCGGAATGACGGGGGTTTTGGAGATACCCCTATCGATGATCAATCGTAATCAGGATTCAACCACTCTTTGGAGGGAGCGAGTTTCTCCTTGGGTACAGGAATCCTGGAAACATAGTTGACGACTGCCTCCATATCCGCGTCAGAGAACCCCTGGATCTGCTTGATCATATCGGGATTGGCGTTGCGGCGCTTGCCGTCACGAATCCACTCAAACTGACGCAGCATGTAGTTGTAGTGCTGTCCCTGAATCAGCGGATAAAACTTCTCTTTATTACCCTCTCCGTTGTCGCCGTGACACTGTACGCAGTTATCGGCGTAGAGTTTCTTGCCCAGATCAAATTCTGGAGTTCCTTCAGCCCACTTGCCCTTGCCATTATCGGGATCCATCGGCAGTTTTTCGACGTAAGCAACAACATCGGCCATCGCCTGGGGTCCACCGATGGATTCCGGCAACGCAAAGGGATACATGGTCGGATTGTCACGGTTCTTGGCGCGAATATCTGCAAGCTGCTTGACCAGCACCTCTTTGTGCTGTCCCGCCAGCTGCGGGAATGTGCCGTCGGGCTTGCCCCAGCCCTCTGTCAGGTGACAGCCTGCACACACCTCGTAGACCTCGATGCCATTTTCATGATTCGGAGTGAGGTGCATCGCCTCTTCACGTTCACCACCCTTTTCCATCCACACGGCCTGTACAGTTGCAGCCATACTCAACGACATCAGTGCCGCTGCTACTTTGAATTTTTTGTTCATATCATCTCTCTCGCCTGTTATCAGTAAAATTACGGGGCCATTGTGGCGACATAATCAGCCAGTGCAGCCATCTCTTCGTCAGTGACCAGGTGCATAATCCCCTTCATGGCTGCTGACTGGCCATTTGCTCTTGCGCCGCTCTTGATATCCTTCATCTGCTGCAGCGCATAGGCTGCATTCTGTCCGGCGATTTTCGGATAGATCGGAAGCAGCGGTGTCTTGCCGTCTTTTCCATGGCAGGTCAAGCAGGTTTTTTCCTTGAACAGTGTGGCGCCATCGGCAGCAACAGCTGTACCAAGTTGCGGAAGTGTCAGCACCATTGCGATAGCAATCGACTTTGTCAGTTTCATCGGTCTTTCTCCAGAATATTTTGAATTTGTGTCATTCAATGTGAATACCCGCCATGAAGAAATGCAGATAAACTCAGCCATTTATTTCACCACTTCAGGCTACACAGATCCATGATATTGATCAAGTGATGACAAATCAGGCCTGTTTATATCCCAAAAAAACAAACAGGTCACATCAAATTTTGTAAGGTATTGATGATTATCAATTTTTTTACACATAAAACAGGGGTAGTAAAAACTACCCCTGTCGTCACACAAGCCCAGGCCTAAGCCTGGTTTTGGTTACCGCTACTTCTTGACTTCCACGGCGCCATGCTCTTCCAGGTAGGTCTTGGCGCGCAGCCCCATATCGGCCGTCTTGACCTGATACTGCCACCACTGGTTCGCCCACAACATGGCGTTGTTCCAGTCCTTCTTGCCAGCCGCTGCTTCAGACTTTGCCTTGGCTTCGTCGGCAAATCCCAGCTGGTCGGTCGCATCTTCAACCAATGCGACAACCGGAGGAAAATCCTTGAAGTTGCGGGCGGTGATGAAACCAACAACCGAGTTGATGACATCCTGGGTCGCGATATTGGTCTCGACCTGCTTGTTGTAGTCAGCTTCGGTGTAGGTGGTGCCCGCTACAGCTTCAACGCCTGAAGCCTTGTAGCCTTTGGGTTGAACCAGCAGATAACCCTGCATCTCGAGGTGCAGCGCCGAGCAGAACTCAGTGCAGTAGTAGGGATAGACACCCGCCTTGTCAGCAACAAATGAGGCTGATGCTGTCTTACCCGGCTCGATGGAGAGTTGTACATTTTGGCCATACATGGCGAAACCATGGGTTTCGTCCTGTGCGCGCTCGAGGTTGGTCAGGTGAATAGAGACATTGTCGCCTTCCGTAACCTCAATGATCTCAGGCGTGATGTGAGATCGGATAACAGTTCCATAGACATGCACCCGGTTACCGTCGCGCACGATTTTTTCACGGCCTGCACGGGTCTTCCACTCTGACTTGGTGTCGGTGCGGGAGTTCCAGCCGGACTTGTAGCGCACAGCGGGCTTGAGCTTGTCAGCCCTGATCGCGGTCACATAGTGCGGTTCGCCCAGCGGCACCGGCATATCGTAGAGCAGCTCCATTTTGTCACCGCTGATATCGATCAGCTGGTGGTTCTGCGGATGCAGCGGGCCAACGGGGTTGAAGCGGTCGATTGCGAGCTTGTTCAGCGCAACCAGGTATTTGCCTTGAGGAGAGACTGTATCGCCCTCCATGGTCATGAGGTGGCCGATGTTATAGTGCACGGGCAACTGATCCAGCACCTTGCCTTCACAGTAGTCCCACTTGGTGACCATGGAGTCGACATAGATGGATGTATAGACGACACACTTTTTGGAGTCAAACTGTGAATGCAGCGGGCCCAGTCCGACTTCGACAGATGTATGCAGCACCTCCTTGATCGGAATGATGGAAATTCCATAGGGATCTTTGCCTTCGAACTTCTTGTCGGCAATCGCTTTCATGATCTTGTCGAAACTGTAGACCCAGGCATGGCTGTCGAGTTTACCGCTGATGACAAGCATTTTTCCATCAGGAGTGACATCGACACCATGCGGACTCTTTGGCTCGGGAATCAGGAACAGCAGGTCGTTGGCGATCGCCTCTTCCATGCTGATCAACTTCATGCCGTTAACTTCCTTACCGATCTTTCCGGCGGCAACCAGTTCGGCGGCTTTCTTCCAGTTGGTAACATGCAGGAAGTCTGTATCCTTCGCGGAGCAGCCCGCTTCAAATGGAGGACGCCCTCTCATGGTGCCGCCGACATAACGCTCCGTACAGAAGGAGTTGGTGAAACCCCAGCCGTCACTGGGTCCCTTGCCTGCATCGGAGAGATCCTGACTGTAGGGAGGCAGCTCGAAAGTAAATGAATTTTCAGGCTCGATGCGCCCCTTTTCATTGTTGAAACGCCAGTAGGTCAGACCACCGCGATATTTCTCGTTGAACTCTTCGAGAGGAACAAACTCATCACCATAGGGAGCCGCGTATTGAGTCGCCTCCATGATGTAGTCGGTATCCTGGGTAACAAAGGCGCCACCATGCTCGGAACGGAACAGTGGATTGACGACGATCTGCTTGGTTTCGAAATCGTGCAGGTCAATCACCGCCAGCCGCGGGTTGGCCTTGTCATTGATAAAGAGATAACGACCGTCGCTGTCGCCTTTTGTCTCTGAAAGCGCCGGGTGATGGGTATCGCCAAAGGTGATGTCCTTGCCCATGATGCGCCCCTGGGCCAGCACGGCCTTGGACTCGTCATCAAAACCGTAGCCCTGCCATGGTTCCGGGGTGAAGACACCGATGTATTTCAGAATGCGCATCGATGGAATACCGTAGACGAGGACATGTCCACTCTGACCACCCGAACTGAATGCCAGGAACTCATCGCGTCCGCCTGTCGGCGTATAGGTCTTGGCTGCCGCCAGAATATTTTTTTCAGTCAGCCCGCGGCGCTCCATGACCTGCTTCAGATCTTCTGCAGCAAATGATGGCGCAGCGATCGCCAGGCCAAGAAGGCCTGCTGCGAGCGATGTTCCCGTTAATTTTAGTCTTACACTCATTTTTCTTCCTCGTTAATGAAATGGCTATCAGCACATCGAAGCATGAATTCGATTGTCATCTGTGGAGGTGATATTGCTTGATGAAACACGCTGTGTCAAATCACACACAAAAATAGTTCAATTGAGAACAGATCACAACAGCAGCACAGTACCACAAGATTCTTTTAGAATCAGGTAGATAAGTAAAGACCATTTTGATGTGCAAAGAGTTGATCCAGATCAATCAAATGAGAAAAGTGTGTGATATGACGCACTTTTCCACGTGAAAAAGTCACAATTGGGCTGAATCAGGAACGGTTATGATCGCTGAAAGTGGAAAAGCAGGAACAGGAAGGTGATTGAGATGTGGGAAAACCGGCATCTTTCAACATCTCTTAAAACTCGATGACATTCCCCCTTGTCATCCCGAGGGAAGTGAGGTACGAAGCTTCCGCGTCTGCCGTACATGGACGTACAAATGCCGAGAGCGCAGGATGCGCAGGAACGGCCTGCTCACGCCCCTCACCTACGTCCGTGTAGGCAAACGACGAGGGATCTTGACATACGGAGCACCAGGATCTCTCCTACGTCGAGATGACAAACCGTATTAATGAAGGATGTCGAAAAATCACATCATAATTACTGGGTCTTTTTTTCGGTCTATTTTCTGAGTAAGTTTTTCGCTGCATTTTCAGCATCCTGAAGCACCATGAAGGGCCCTCTGCTGTGACGCTGTGTTCTCGCTTTGAAATACCACCCTGTTTTCGTGAACAGCGGTGTCAGATGAAAAAAACAGACCTTTTTATTTGCGTAACGTGCAGCCAGCATTTTTCAATACTCCTGTTTTTATAGGCTTTGATAAATATCAAACGTATAGCTTCAAAATAACCGATTTCCACCCTGTTTGCAATTGAAAAAACGTTAAGTCATTGAGAAAGTGGTTAGGGACTGTCTATCGTGGTCAGATGACCACTCCTACGTTTGTGGTCAGTAATTATTGTGGGGGCAGTCTTAGTGAACGCGAGATACTGGCTGGATTTGAGTGTGTGGATAATAGATCGCTATTGGGTATAATCCGGTGCAATGTTTTCATAACTCGCTAACAGGCTTCCATCATGGTTCATCATCACGCAAAAACAAAATTTATTCCGCTGCGCATCGCCGTCATGACGGTCTCCGATTCGCGTACCGAGGAGAACGACACCTCCGGCAAGACCCTGGTCGA
>DAOUQU010000275.1 GCA_030625445.1 Gammaproteobacteria bacterium | reverse complement strand
GTCTGCGGCATGGTGTAGCCAAGAAACTGCCACTGGATCTCGTCGCAGAACCCGTTTGGATTGAACAGCAGTGGAAACCACTCGTCCAGTTTTGCCCAGGCGGGGAATTTAGCGATAAAATCACAGCTCGCTGTCATGGGATTCTGCTGGATGCCGCTGTGTTCCAACGCCAGCATGAGCCCCCAGACTGCACTGCTTCCCCATAACAGAAACCCGGTCCAGCGAAAGATGAGCAGCTGTGGAGCAATGGCGCCGAGCAGGCCGGCCAGCAAAATCCCCATCACTGCAGTGCGTTCATAGATGCAGAGTACGCAGGGTTGCAACTCCATCTCTCCATATTGAAAGTAGAGTGCAGTCAGTTCGAGGAGCAGGGCGGATAGCGCCAGCAGCAGCCAGGCGAAGCGTTTTCGTGAAGCCTGTTTCAGAAATTCCATAAGCTTGGGTCATTATTCTCTGTAGTGTGCGCGAAGTATACTTCACCGCATCATTTCCATCTGTGGGTTGGAGAAAAAAGCTTAATCCTTCGTGAAATAGGTGGTCTATCTGCTAAAATTCGCACATATTTATTGAATGAGTGATGGCTGGAGAGAAACCCATGTTTAAGAAATCGATGCAGATCAGTGACTATGATGCCGAACTATGGCAGGCGATCAGGCATGAAGAGCAGCGGCAGGAGCAGCATATCGAGCTGATTGCATCGGAGAACTACACCAGTCCTCGAGTGATGCAGGCACAGGGTTCTGTGCTGACGAATAAATATGCGGAAGGCTACCCCGGCAAACGCTACTACGGCGGCTGTGAATATGTCGACAAGGCCGAGCAGCTGGCTATCGATCGCGCCAAAGCGCTGTTTGATGCTGATTATGCCAATGTACAGCCGCACTCAGGCTCGCAGGCGAATGCCGCCGTCTTTATGGCATTGTGTGAGCCGGGTGATACGGTGCTGGGTATGAGCCTGGCCGATGGCGGCCACCTGACCCATGGCGCCAAGCCCAGCTTCTCGGGCAAGATCTACCATGCTGTTCAGTATGGTCTGCATGCCGAAACCGGCGAGATCGACTACGAGCAGGTCGAGAACCTTGCACGCGAACACAAACCGAAGATGATCATCGCCGGTTTTTCGGCCTATTCACGCATTGTTGACTGGCAGCGTTTCCGTGAAATCGCTGACGAGGTCGGCGCATATCTGTTCGTCGATATGGCGCATGTGGCCGGGCTCATTGCAACAGGTCTCTATCCAAGCCCCGTAGGCATCGCCGATGTGACCACCACCACCACGCACAAAACCCTGCGTGGGCCGCGCGGTGGACTGATTCTGGCAAAATCCAATGCCGAGATTGAGAAAAAGCTCAACTCTGCGGTATTTCCCGGAGGCCAGGGCGGTCCGTTGATGCATGTCATTGCCGCCAAGGCGGTTGCCTTCAAGGAGGCGATGGAGCCTGACTTCAAAAGCTATCAGCAGCAGGTGATGAGCAACGCAAAGGCGATGGCCGGCGTCTTTATGCAGCGCGGCTACGATGTGGTTTCCAAAGGAACGGACGACCACCTCTTTCTGGTGAGCTTTATCGAGGCCGGGCTTACCGGCAAGGAGGTCGATGCCTGGCTGGGTGCTGCGAATATCACTGTCAACATGAATGCCGTGCCCAATGATCCGCAGTCGCCCTTTGTCACCAGCGGCATCCGCGTCGGAACCCCGGCGATTACAACCCGCGGCTTCAATGAAGCAGATGCGACTGAGCTGGCCGGCTGGATGTGCGACATCATCGACAGCAAAGGTGAGCAGGGAGTGATCGATGCGATCAGGGAGAAGGCAGAAGCCATCTGCGCCAGACTCCCTGTCTATGCGGATTAGTTGAGACAATGCGCTGTCCATTCTGCGGAGCACAAGAGACCAAGGTGATCGACTCGCGCCTCTCGGGCGAGGGTGATCAGGTGCGTCGACGGCGTCGATGTACGGCTTGCAATGAACGCTTTACCACCTATGAGTCAGTTGAAATGAATCTGCCGCGCGTCATCAAGGAGGATGACAGCAGGGTTGCATTCAACGGCCACAAACTGCGCGCCGGAATGTCGCGCGCACTGGAAAAAAGAGCAGTCGCCAGCGAGCAGATCGATGCGGCGATCTTCCGTATCACGCGCAAACTCTCCTCCAGTGGCGAGGCCGAGGTTTCATCCCGGGAGATCGGTGACCTGGTGATGGAGGAGCTGCGCAATCTCGACCAGGTCGCCTATGTGCGTTTTGCATCTGTCTACCGCAAGTTTGAAGATGTGAATGCCTTTCGTGAAGAGATCGAACGATTACAGACACTGCAGACGCCAGAGGAGAAGTCGCGGTAACATGATTTGTATTTTGATATACCCTCTAATTTATCGAGTGAGACCTAGTCTCAGATTCAGGATACATGAAAACCCTAATTTCTCTCGCAAAGGCGCAAAGCCCGCCAAGAAAAACCTTTGCGTCTTTGCGTCTTGGCGAGAGAATTTTTTAAAATATAACTCATTTGAAATGCCGTTGGTTACTCAAAGGGTACAAGTTCTAAAGGGAAATAATGAGTGATCACAAATGGATGGCGCGTGCATTACAGCTTGCTGAACGCGGCCTCTATACGACCGATCCGAATCCGCGTGTCGGCTGCGTACTGGTCAAGGGTGAT
>DAOUQU010000345.1 GCA_030625445.1 Gammaproteobacteria bacterium | reverse complement strand
GCATGTCTACCATGACATGGACGAGGGCATCAGGGATGCCGATGTGATTATTATGCTGCGCCTGCAGAAAGAGCGCATGAGCGGCGCCCTGCTCCCCTCTGAACATGAATATTTCCAGTGCTACGGCCTCACCGAAGAGCGTCTGCAACTTGCTGCTGATGATGTCACCGTGATGCACCCGGGCCCCATCAACCGCGGGGTGGAGATGGCGACCGCCGTCGCTGACGGCAAACACTCAGTGATCCTGCAGCAGGTGACATACGGCATCGCAGTACGCATGGCGATCCTGTCGATGGCGATGCAGCCGTCATCAGCAAGGAGAGAACAATGAGCGCCAGCTTCAGCATTCTCAATGCCTATCTGCATAATCCAGCCTCGGCTATTGATCGGGTCACTGACATCCATATTGCAGAGGGAAAAATTGCTGCCATCGGCAGCGCCCCTCATGGTTTCAGTGCGGAACGGCAGATTGATGCAGCAGGAAAACAGCTCATCCCCGGCATCATCGATCTCAGTTGCAGGCTGCGTGAACCCGGCCTGGAACAGAAAGGAACCATCATCTCGGAAACCACGGCTGCCGCGCGGGGAGGAGTGACCACTGTCATCTGTCCTCCGGATACCGACCCGGTGATCGATACGCCGGCAGTTGCCGAGTTGATCCGCCTGCGCGCCAAGCAGAGCGCCCAGGCGCGCGTGCTCTCTGTCGGCGCACTCACCAGGGGGCTTGCGGGAGAGCAACTGACCGAGATGGCAGCCCTCAAGAGCAGCGGCTGCATTGCGGTCAGCAATGCCCGCCAGCCGGTTCGCAGTAATTTAATTCTCAAACGCGCCATGGAGTATGCAGCCACATGGCAGATTCCTCTCTTTGTGAACCCATTGGATCACGCCCTGGGCAACAGCGGCTGCGCACATGACGGACGCGTGGCTAACCGGCTCGGATTACCGGGAATCCCCTGCTCTGCCGAAACCGTCGCAGTCGCCACAATGCTGGAACTCGCCCAGGAGACCGGCGCACATATTCACTTTCAACAAATCTCTACGGCCCGCGCCGTCGAGATGCTGCAAGAGGCGCAACTGAAAGGGATCCATGTGACGGCAGATGTCGCTGCTCATCAACTCCACCTCACCGAGATGGATGTCGATGGTTTTGACAGCAATTGCCATCTGCTGCCGCCATTGCGCACGCTCGCAGACCGAGATGCATTGCGCCAGGGTGTTGCCGGGGGGGTTATCAACGCGATCTGTTCAGCTCATGAGCCCCACGAGGCAGATGCGAAGCTGGCGCCATTTCCTGCAACAGAGCCCGGCATCTCCGCTCTCGAGACGCTGCTGCCCCTGACGCTGCGGCTTGTTGATGAGAAGCTCATTGATCTGCCGCGCGCAATCTCTCTGCTCACTTCCGGACCGGCGGAGATCGCCGGACTCAGCAGTGGCAAGATCATTGCGGGAGCGGATGCTGACCTGTGCCTGATCGATCTCGACAGGGAGTGGAGATTTGATGCCGATAAAATGCTCAGCGCCGGTCATAACACCCCCTTTGACGGCTGGGAGTTTACTGGCTATGTTACCCACACCTTTTTTGAAGGACGCCTTACCTGGTCGGAGAGCTGATGTCTGCACAAGCACAGCGTGACACTATTTTTGTTGAAGATGCGCTGATCCTCTCGCATACAGAACATGCGGGTGATCAGTTCATCATGCGTGTTTCAGCTCCTAAATGCGCCCGTAAGGCTGAGCCCGGGCAATTTTCCCACCTGCAGTGCGACCCGCAGCGTCCGATGCGCCGTCCTATCTCGATCATGCGTGTTTCAGCAGCAGATGGCTGGGTTGATTTCCTCTACAAACGCCTTGGCGAGGGAACGACACTGCTTGCCAATCGCAAAGCCGGCGAAAGCATCAACCTGCTTGGCCCGATAGGTAAAGGTTTTACAATATCCACCAGCAGACCACTGCTGATCGGCGGTGGCGTCGGCATGCCGCCGATGATTTTTGCCGCCGAGCGGTTGCGCAGCAGGGACTGCTCCCCGTTTGTGATTCTTGGTTCCGAAGTCCCCTTCCCCTTCTCTCCGCGTCCATCCCAGCTGCTGGTCAACGGAGTGCAGGGCACAATGCCGGATGGGGTAATTGCTGCGATG
>DAOUQU010000318.1 GCA_030625445.1 Gammaproteobacteria bacterium | reverse complement strand
CAGATCCAGAGCGGAAAAGGGAAGAATGAGGCTGTAGAGAATAGGCGCTGACAGGATGTGTCCGAGACGTGCAGATCTCAGGTAGGCCCAGACACCAGTGCGCCGGGATTTTTGCAGCGCCATGATGCTCTGTTCAAAACGGACTCGTCCCTGATACAGGGTGTAGCGGAACAGTTCGCGTTTCTTATCAAGCACACGATCGACTTCACTCTCCAGTTCGGCCTGCAGTTCATGCAGACGCTCAATGATGTCGTCCAGTGTTGAGTTTTTCATGGGGAGTCCTTTTGATGAGCCTGAATGGATTGTTCAATAGATGTGAAAGCGCACGCATGGTCTGATCTTTATTGATTTACAGAAGCGGCGAAGGGCGACTGTAGCCAGGCGAAATGCAGCAGAGAACTAAAATCCCTGGAAACGTGTAAAACATACTGCTTTCAGCAGTTATTGCAGGATGTACTGAGGGCCGAAGCTTCCGATTCCTGCTCACGCTCCATCTCCTATATCCTTGTAGGTGAAGTACACCATTTGTGAAGATCAGGATGCCTTTGCGTGCTTCTCGGGCGCTGTTTGACCTGCCTCCATTCCGTAGAGTTCGAACACATCTTGTTCGTCTTCACTCACAGGGGTCAATGCCTGGTCGGTATAGTTTTTGGATTCAGGGTCTGCATCCAGGGCTTTGCGCATACGGTGGTATTTCAACAACAGGCGCAGCATGAACCAGTGCTTGGTGATGAACTCCCTGATATAGCGCGGGTAGAACACCAGGCGACTCTCGATGGGCAGTCCGGGACGCCGATCACGGCGGTACTTGCGGCGGATATAGCCGGACTCCAGCGGATGCACGCCCTCGACCACGATGCTGGCATAGAACCACACCACCGAGCCGAGCACCTTGCCGGGACTGAAGCCGCTGACAATGGCGCGGCGCATCAGGGTCTCGACGTGTTCATCTGAATAGTAGAGGTCCCAGGCCCTGCGGTTGACATCTTCCCACTCCGCTTTGGACATGGTGTCATGGGCGGTGACAACGTGATTGAGATCGTACTTGTTGAGATCCGGATCCATTGCGACCCCTTGTTCGAGCAGTTCCTTGTGGTCCTGTGAACCGGGCAGGGGAGTCAGGTAAAAAAACTCCAGCAGTTCGATCGGGAGTTCCCGCTTGATGATCTCAATATCGCGCAAAATCGACTCCGGAGTGTCTCCGGGAAATCCCAGTATGTAGCCGGCGATGGTGAACACCCTGGCGTTTTTCCACGCCAGCAGGTTTTTGCGGTACTCTTCGATACGGTTCTGCTTTTTGCGCGTCCCCTTGAGGCTCTCCGGGTTGATGCTCTCCAGGCCGATAAAGACCCGCCTGACCTGCGCCCGGGCGGACATCTCGATGAAGTCCTTGATGGTGTGGCACATGGTGTCCACCTGCAGCGCCAGGTTGAATTTGAGGTGCTCCCGCTCGTGCAGTTCGATGAGGCGTTCGTAGATGGCCTTCCAGTTGCGGTTGCGCGCAAAGTTGTCATCGGTTATGAAAAAACGCTTGATGCCCTGTTCCAGGTGATCGCGGATGATGCGCTCCACATCGTCTGCGTTGCGGTAGCGGGACTTGCGCCCCTGCACATTGATAATGGTGCAGAAGCTGCACAAAAACGGACAGCCGCGGCCTGCGTCGAAACTCGCCTGGCTGCCGACGGTGTGCTTGACGGTTTCGATGGGGGCGAACGGCGTCGGCGCGTTCTCCATCTCCGGCAGCTCCTCCATGTAGTTGTAGATAGGCTGCAGCTTGTCCCGCCAGGCATCCTGCAGCACCTTGTCCAGACGCCCCTCTTCGGCTTCGCCGGCAAACAGCGACACACCGAGATCCAGTGCATCCTGCAGTTCCGGGGTCAGCTCCGGCAGCATCGATAGCACACCACTGACGTGAAAGCCACCGATGGCAACCTGGATGTTGCGTTCGCGGAAACTGCGCGCCAGGTCCAGGGCGTGGGGATACTGGTTGGACTGTACCCCGACCAGTGCTACCAATCCTCTGCCGCCATCTTTTTTTATCATGCGCACCAGCTTGTCGACACGAACCCGGATGTTGGTCTCGTCTATGGCATGCAGCTTGATTTCAACATCTTCGCCAAGCACCTGCCGTTCCACGCAGTCAGTCGCCAGGCCCTGCAGCGTGGCCAGGGTATTGGAAGGCATTCCCGACCGCCACCACTGGATAACGTAGCCCTCATCATCGTAGTGGGATGGCTTGATCATGACTAGATGGAATGTTTTCATGTGTATTGCCAGCATGTCCAGGGGAAAGCTGTCGTCTCAGTGCGTTT
>DAOUQU010000066.1 GCA_030625445.1 Gammaproteobacteria bacterium | reverse complement strand
AGCACCAGGTTATGCTTGTTTTTGAGATCCTCGAGCTGAATCATCTCGAGTTCAGCATTGGGGATCTCAAAGCCTGGAGCAATATCGCCGGGTTTCAGCATGGGGTCTCCTTTTGGTCGCTTGTCGTTCTTATTGAATGGGAAGAGAGGGTTTGCAATCTTTCTGATGCAGCTCCCGCTTCGCACTCTTTTTGATATATATCAAGTTTATACCACAGGCCGGGTGCTGCTGAAAAATTTCTTTGCGAACAGCTCCTTAATCGCGCACAGCATCAAAACCGTAGGGGGCAGGGTCTATCTCTGTTTCTCTTCCGAGCACCAGATCTGCAACCAGTTTTGCCGATGCAGGTGCCAGCACTACGCCGTTGCGGTAGTGTCCGGCATTGATGAAGAGATTCTCATATTCGGTGTGTCTGCCGATGTAGGGTACGCCGCCCGGGGAGCTCGGGCGTAGTCCGGCCCAGTGATGTTCTATCGGGTAGTCAACTAGCCGGGGATAGAGGTCGATGGCGCATTGATGCAGCAGTTCGGCTGCCTCCCGGGTTGTCTCCTTGATAAAACCGGTATGTTCGATGGTGCTGCCAAACAGAACCCTGCCGTCCTTGCGCGGCACCGTGTAGTGGCTATCCCACAGGGTAATGCGTTTGACAGTGCCGGGTTTTGTCTTGAACAGCAGCATTTGCCCGCGTACGGGCTCAATCTTTGGCTGCGGCATGGTATCGCGCAGCATTTCAGCCGCCCAGGCACCGCTGCAGACAATAACATTGTCGGCAAAATAGTGCCGGTCCGCTGTTTTTACCGCGGAGATGTTCGCGCCCTTGTGTTCAAATCCAGTGACTGGACTCTCCAGAATGAAATTCGCGCCAAGGTTTTCAAGCTCCTTGTGCAGCGCTTTCATGAAACGCGGGTTTCTGACCTGGGCAACCTGCGGCAGCCACAGTCCCTCTTCAACCGGACTCTTTAGCGTTGTTTCGATGTCATGCATCTGCTGCCTGTCGAGCTGTTGCAGATCGACCTGCCACTGCTGCGCCCAACTCACTGCCGCCCGGGTTTCATCAGGCGCAAGAATCAGCAGCCCGCTGTTGAGATATTCAGGATCGATGCCTGTATTTTCAGCGAGTTGCGCCGCCAGTGCAGGATAGGCTTTCTGACTGTTGCTCGCCAGCAGGTTGACAGCATCGGCATAGCGCCATGGATAGAGAGGGGAGATGATGCCGCCGCCGGCCCATGAGGATTCCCGGCCGGCTTGCTGTCGTTCGATGATCGTGACCTGCGCACCGGCGAGCAGCAGTTCGCGTGCGCTCATCATGCCGCTGATGCCGGCGCCAATCACGATGATGTGCATCTGCGTTACCCGGTCTCTTTTGATGCTTGCTGCTCTGCCATGAGACGCAGGTTTTTTGGCAGTACAAACACGATATCCTCCTTGACCCCCATGTTATCTTCCGCAGCCTCCGCTCCGAGTGACTGCAGGCGTTTGATGACATCGGAGACCACCACTTCCGGCGCCGAGGCTCCTGCAGTGACGCCGATGAGATCGACTCCATGCAGCCATTCGGAGTCGATGTCATCGGCTCCATCGATGAGATAGGAGGTTCTTCCCTGTTTCTCCGCCAGCTCACGCAGCCGGTTAGAGTTGGAGCTGTTGGGAGAGCCGACCACCAGGATAAGGTCGCATTCACCGGCAAGCTCCTTGACGGCATCCTGCCGGTTTTGTGTGGCATAGCAGATGTCATCTTTCTTCTGTCCGGTAATCCCGGGAAAGCGTTTTCGCAATGCAGCGATAACCTCTACAGTGTCGTCGATCGAGAGGGTTGTCTGGGTGACGTAACCGATTTTACGCGGGTTTTTGATATCCAGATTTGCTACATCTTCCGGGGTCTCGATCAGCAGCATCTCCCCCTCCATTTGCGGGCATCGATACTGCCCCATGGTACCCTCGACTTCGGGGTGCCCCTTGTGTCCGATAAGCACCACCGAGTCGCCATTTTTACAGTGACGAACCACCTCCATGTGAACCTTGGTGACCAGCGGACAGGTGGCGTCAAAAATCTGTAACTCACGGGCCTCCGCTTCATCCTTGACATCCTGGGCGACGCCGTGGGCGGAGAAGATCACCGTTTGTCCATCCGGGATATCATCGAGGCTGTCGACAAAAATAGCCCCCCGTTCCCTGAGGCTTTCGACGACAAAGCGGTTATGCACAACTTCATGACGAACATAGATGGGAGGACCGATCAGATCAAGCGCCGTTTCAACGATTTCGATGGCGCGATCCACGCCGGCGCAGAATCCCCTGGGATTGGCAAGCAGCAGTTTCAAGATGACGCCTCCCGGTTGGCAAGTTGTGACACAATGCGGTGAAGCGCAGGAACAGGCAGCCTGAAGTTTTCAGCATGTCTCAGGGCGCGCTTCAGTCTTGCGGGCGCACTGCGGCCCATGCACTGGTGTTCAGTGTCGCCGTCAAATGCCCTGACCATGGCATTGATCAAAGCATCATGATCATAAGTGTGGCCGGTCATTGCCTGCTGCAGGGTAATGACGTCATCAGCAACTTCACGCGCCAGTTGCTGATGCTGATTCCACAGTGTTCCGGTGGTTCCGGCAGTGATCAGGCCGGCAATATTGGTCGTCAGAATGTAGAGGTTTTTCACCACCAGTTCGAATTCAAGCTGCTTTCTGGTGTCGAGCAGCCTGACAGGAATGTTGATTGCCCCGAGTGCGTCGTGCAGCAGTTGTGAATTTGGACCGAAAACCGGTGACGGGATAATGACTTTGGCGTCCTGCCCGGGTTTTTTCTCAAACCACACAGAGATTACCGTCGGCTCATCGAGATGAGCGAAATCCCTCGGCAGCAACTCATTCTGCAGCAGCGCCAGCTGTGATTCCCAACTGCGTGGAATCCGTGTCAGCGCTGAATGAAGATCGGATTCTCCAACTGCGATTAATACGACCGCCGGTGAGGTGATCTTTTGTGCCAATGCTGTCAGATCGGTATTGCGTGTCGCTGGATAGACAGGGTGGCCAAGGCGCAAAAAACCTCGCGCAAAGGTGCTGCCCATTTCGCCTATTCCAATAATAATGACCGGTGCTTTCATGGGATCCATTTTGTTTCAGACTCTTCCTGCTGCTGATTGAGATGTCGAGCCAGCACAAACAGCAAATCTGAGAGACGATTAAGATAACGGAATAGCAGAGAGTTTACCTCTTCTTGCTGCGCAAGGTGTAGTACCCCGCACTCAACACGACGGCATACGCTGCGGGCATGATGCAGTGTGGCGCCGGCAACACAGCCTCCGGGAAGGATGAAATGCGTCATGCGTGGCAATGCGGCATCGTAGTGGTCGATCATCTTTTCCACTGCCAGCAGATGCTCTTCCATTATGTGGGTCTCCTTCGCCAGCGCCAGCTCGGCGCCGGCAATAAAGAGCTGCTTCTGCAGAGTCTCGACCTGCTGCTTCAGCATGGGATCACTCAATTGCGAGCAGACAATCCCCAGCACGGCATTGAGCTCATCCAGGGCGCCCATGGCCAGAATACGTTGATCCGTTTTTGAACGGCGCTCGCCATTGGCGAGTCCGCTGCTTCCCTGGTCGCCTGTGCGGGTGTAGATGCGTGATTTTTTGGTCAAATTTTCACCTTGATGCCGATAAAAGCCCCGAATCCCGTGCCTGCATAGCCGTGAACCGGCTGATACTCTTTGTCAGTTAAATTGATGATTTTCCCCTCGACCTGCCAACGGTCATTGAATTGATAGCTGCCGGCGAGATCAATGGTTGTGTAGCTGCCGAGCATGGTGCGGGTGACGGGAAAAGAGCCGCGAATGGTATCGTCGCGACTACCAACATAGTGCAGGATGCCGGAGAGAGAGATTCTCTCTGTCGGGTTGTAATTGAGCGTCAGGCTTGCCTCGTTTTCCGGCCGGCGCAGCAGCGGTTCCCCTTCGCTCTCTTCGGTATCAGTCCAGGTGTAGTCCAGGCGCGCATCGAAAGCATCGTTGAAGCGGTAGCTGACAAAGCTCTCGACACCTTTTGTTGTTACATCCGAGACATTGAAGTATTTGAAAGTGGTGTTGTTGAAATCGATCAGGTTGTCCATCTTGTTGTAAAAGAGCGTGGCTCCCAGTGAGAGCCTGTTGCCCAGCAACTGCTGGTCAAATCCAATTTCAGCCCCGCGACTCTTCTCTGCCTCAAGATCCGGATTCCCAGAAAAATCATCATACAGCTGAAACAGGGAGGGGGCATTAAAAGCCGTGCCATAGCTGGCCTTGATCCTGGTATTGCTCTGCTCGACCAGGTAGACAGGAGCGATGCGCCAGGTGGTCTCTCCGCCAAAGCCGGTGTGATCGTCATGACGCACGCCAATGGTGCCGAAGAGGTTGCCAAAAAAACTGAATTGATCCTGCAGGTAGAGTGACCTGGTGGTTGCCTGATGATCGCTGGCGGAAAAATCAGAGGAGGTAATTGCATCCTCCTGTTCCCATTTGAATCCTGCGGTTAGTGTATGGTTGTCCAGAAAGTAGAAGTCATTGCGCCACTCCGCCTCATTGCGCTTGCTGTCGAAATAGGTGGAGGAGGGGAGTCCGAAGAAGTCATAGAGAGTGTCTCTGGTGCTGCTGCTGCGGTTGAACACTAATCGGCTGCTCCACTCTCCGTCGAGCAGGCGCGCCTCGGCAGCGGTGTGAATAAACCAGCTCTCCAGGTCAGTTTCCGGAATAGGGGATTCATCCGCACTGGCGTCGAACTCGGTATTCGAGTCGATATATTGTCCACTCAACTCGAATTTCAGATTTTCAACGGGATGGAATTCTGTGCTGACGGTCAGGGTGGTGTTGCGGTAGCCGTCGTCATCGACAGGAGAGAACTGATAATCCGGTGCGCTGACAGTTTCGCCATCGGTGTTGATATTTGCCAGCGAGAGCATATAGGTGGCTTTCTGATTTCCTCCATAGAGTGTCACAGCCTCCTTGAAGGTGTTGTGGCTGCCGCCTGCAAGCTCGATTGAGCCGCTCACAGGGCCGCCCGCGGTGCTCCCTTTTCTGGTGATAATGTTGATGACGCCGCCAATGGCGTCGGAGCCGTAGAGCGTACTCTGGGGTCCCCGCACAACCTCGATGCGCTCGATGGCATCGGTCATGAGGTTGGAAAAATCAAAAGCGCCGTTTGGCGTGGTGGTGTCATTGATCTTGACGCCATCAATCATCACCAGAACATGATTTGAGTTTGTGCCGCGAATAAACAGCGATGTCGGCTGTCCGATGCCGCCGTTACGGGCAACATGAACGCCTGGAACCTGACGCAGCGCCTCGGCGACTGTCTGGTATTGATGGCGCTCAATATCGTTGCGCGTAATGACCGTGGTTGATGGCGCTGTCTCTACAAGAGGGGTTTCGTTGCCTGTCGCGGTGATGACGATGACTGTCTCATCTTCGGCTGAGATGGCTGCGCCTGATGCCGCCAGCAGCAACAGTGGAATGCTAGATTTCATGATGGTTGTACCTTTATGGAGTGCCCGCCGCACTCGAGAAAAACAGCCAACAGGGGGTCTTGAGAGGTTCCCGTGTTGACTACCTGCATGCAGAGCCGGTCCCCGGACTTACAGTGAGATGCTCACTGATTACCGTTGCGGGGGCAGTGTCGGAATTGCACCGACTTCCCGATTCTCCAGGCAGGAGTCACTCCTGCCCGGCACTCTGAAGCGTAGTGACCTTAAAGGATTGATGATCCCAGGTCAAATATTGAGAACAACCAGACTCTTCCTCACTCATCACTCACTACTCATCACTCACTACTCACTACTCAGTACTCACTACTCATCTTCTATACATGCAACACTCTGCAGCGCTATCTCCAGCTCTTCGTCAGTGGGTATCACCAGGATACTCACCGCGCTTGCATCGCTGTTGATGGCAAAGGCGTCTTCACTCCGGCGTGAATTTTTCTCGCTGTCGATCTCGATGCCCAGCGCTGTCATGCCGGCACAGCTCTGCGCCCGCGTCTGTGCGTCATTTTCGCCAATTCCACCGGTAAAAATCACGGCATCCAGGTGGCCGAGCACTGCATAGTAGGCGCCGATGTATTTCCTGATGCGGTAGCAGTACATCTCCAGCGCCAGCAGGGCGCGTTCATCACCAGCGTCGGCCGGGCGGTGCACTTCGCGCATGTCGTTGGATCCGCAAATCCCTTTCAGGCCGCTCTCTTTATTCAGCAGGTTCTCTATCTTCTCGTTGCTCAGACCGGCCTCCCGGCCCAGATAGAAGTGGATGGCGGGATCGATGTCACCGCAGCGGGTGCCCATGATCAAACCTTCCAGCGGCGTCATGCCCATCGAGGTATCTACGCTGCGGCCCTGGCTGATGGCGGCGGCGCTCGCACCGTTGCCGAGGTGCAGCGTGATCAGGTTCAGAGAGGAGAGGGGTTTGTCGAGTTGCTGCGCAGCCTGTTTGGCGACGTAGTGATGCGAGGTGCCGTGAAACCCGTAGCGGCGAACATGCTGCTCTGAATAAAGCTTATCGGGGAGTGCGTAGCGCCAGGCATGCTGCGGAATCGACTGATGAAAGGCAGTGTCGAATACGGCCACCTGGGGGATGTCCGGCGCAGCCTGCAGGGCGACCTCGATGCCCATGAGGTTGGCCGGATTGTGCAGCGGGGCGAGCGGGATCATCTCCCTGATGCGCTCGACCACTTCATCGTCAATCAGCGTTGGCTCTCTGAAATATTCACCGCCGTGCACCACGCGGTGTCCGATGGCGGAGAGTTCTGAAAACTCATGGATGATTCCGCTTTCACGCAGCACCCTGCCGATTTCCAGCAGGCCATCGCGGTGAGTTGGTATCGTGTGTTTGCTTTTTGTTTCATCCACTCCGCCCTGATAGTCAGTGTGCCGGTGCACAGCCTGCGGTTCGCCGATGCGCTCGATCAGACCGGAAGCAAGTACCAGCGCACCGGTCATGTCGAACAGCTGATACTTGATCGAGGAGCTGCCGGAGTTGATGACCAGTACTTTCATGCTGAGGGTGATCCTGTCTGCGCCTGAACGGCGGTGATGGCGACGGTATTGACAATATCGGTGACAGTGCAGCCGCGGCTAAGGTCATTGACCGGCTTGTTCAGCCCCTGCAGAACAGGTCCGATGGCCACTGCGCCGGAGGAACGCTGCACGGCCTTGTAGGTGTTGTTGCCGGTGTTGAGGTCGGGAAAGATAAACACGGTGGCGCTGCCGGCCACCTCGCTGCCGGGCAGTTTTGTCCTGGCGACTCCCGCATCAACCGCAGCATCATACTGCATGGGGCCCTCGATCTTGAGGTCCGGCCGCATTGACTTTGCCAGCCGGGTTGCCTCGCGCACCTTGTCCACGGCTTCACCCTTGCCGGATTCCCCGGTGGAGTAGGAAAGCATGGCGATACGCGGTTCAATACCAAACATCTGTGCAGTTTCAGCCGAACTGATGGCGATGTTCGCCAGTTGCTCGGCATTCGGATCCGGATTCACCGCGCAGTCACCGTACACCAGCACGCGGTCCGGCATGCACATCAGAAATACGCTGGAGACGATGGAGATACCCGGTTTGGTTTTAATGATCTCAAACGATGGGCGGATTGTGTGTTGCGTGGTGTGCACGGAGCCGGAGACCATGCCGTCGGCGTGGCCATGGTGAACCATCATGGTGCCGAAATAGCTGACATCAGCCATGGTGTC
This sequence comes from Gammaproteobacteria bacterium, assembly GCA_030625445.1. Lineage (GTDB taxonomy): Bacteria > Pseudomonadota > Gammaproteobacteria > Chromatiales > Chromatiaceae > Sva-25. The sequence continues at coordinate 43 of DAOUQU010000066.1, read as the reverse complement.
GCAAGCCATATCAAGCGAGATGCCCTTGTGCTGGCGCAGCTGG
>DAOUQU010000196.1 GCA_030625445.1 Gammaproteobacteria bacterium | reverse complement strand
ACGCGCAAACTCTCCTCCAGTGGCGAGGCCGAGGTTTCATCCCGGGAGATCGGTGACCTGGTGATGGAGGAGCTGCGCAATCTCGACCAGGTCGCCTATGTGCGTTTTGCATCTGTCTATCGCAAGTTTGAAGATGTGAATGCCTTTCGTGAAGAGATCGAAAAATTACAGACGCTGCCGGCATCTGAAGGCCAGGATGATCATGATTCATCCCCCGAATCCGTGGAGAAAAAGTGAGCGACAGCAAGTGGATGTCGCGTGCATTGCAGCTTGCTGAACGCGGCATCTATACGACCGATCCGAATCCGCGTGTCGGCTGCGTGCTGGTCAAGGGTGATGAAATCGTTGGGGAGGGATGGCACTACCGCGCCGGTTTGCCTCATGCTGAAAAAGCGGCGCTTGTAAATGCCGGAAAAAATGCCCGCGGCAGCACGGCCTATGTCACCCTGGAGCCCTGTTGTCACCATGGCCGCACACCGCCATGCAGTGATGCCTTGATCGATGCGGGCGTTGTCCGGGTTGTTGCCGCCATGCAGGATCCCAATCCGCTGGTTGCAGGGAATGGATTGGCCAGTTTGCGTGCAGCAGGTATTGCGGTTGAAAGCGGACTCCTGGACGCGCAGGCGAAAGCACTGAATCCGGGATTTATCCGGCGTATGAGCACTTCCAGGCCCTATGTGCGCTGCAAGCTGGCGATGAGCCTCGATGGACGCACCGCAATGGCCAGTGGTGAAAGCAAGTGGATCAGTTCGGATGCATCGAGACGCGACGTACATCGTCTGCGGGCGCGCAGTTCAGCCATTGTGACCGGCATCGGCACCGTGCTGGCGGATGACCCATCCATGACGGTGCGTCTTCAGGCAGAGGATTTGCCAGGCGTCGAGGATGCGGCGGACATCCGGCAACCGCTGCGGGTAGTTGTCGATTCATCACTGCGAACCCCCGTCGATGCCAACATACTGCAGTCGCATCAGGCGCATCGCACACTGATTATCACCACGAGTGCAGATGCACAGCGCCGGGATGCGCTGCTGCAGGCAGGTGCGGAGATTCTCACCCATACCGATGAGCCACAGGTTTCACTGCCGCTGCTATGTGAGCAGCTGGCGCAGCGGGAGATCAATGAATTGCTGATCGAAGCCGGTCCGACGCTTGCCGGTGCGGCGCTGCAGGCGGGCATCATCGATGAGCTTGTGATCTACATGGCGCCGCACCTGATGGGAAATAGCGCACGCGGACTCTTCAACCTGCCGGGCCTGCAGCAGATGGCGCAGCGCATCCCGTTGAGCATCAAGGATGTTCGCCAGATTGGCCCCGATTTTAGATTAATACTCGTTCCGGAGAGAAATTGATATGTTTACAGGCATTATCCAGGCGCAGGGAACCATCGCTGATATACAACCACGAAGCGGCGACATGCGCCTGCAGATCAACACAGGCAAGCTGGATCTCGGCGATGTCTCGCTGGGCGACAGCATTGCAGTCAATGGCGTCTGCCTGACCGCGGTAGAACTCACACAAAAGAGTTTCTCTGCCGATGTCTCCAATGAGACCCTTCTGCTGACCTCGCTGGGAGGGCTGAAGAGCGGCAGTCCCGTCAACCTGGAAAAAGCACTGACCCTGGCGACACGCCTGGGAGGACACCTGGTCAGTGGTCACGTCGATGGCGTCGGTACGGTAATCAGCCGCAGTGATGACGGCCGTTCGGTGCGTTTTGTGATCGAGGCTCCCGCCGTGCTGGCGCGCTATATCGCCCACAAAGGGTCGATCTGTGTCGATGGAACCAGTCTGACAGTCAATGCTGTCGATGGCGCCAGCTTCGAACTCAATATTGTGCCGCATACGCTCAAAGAGACCATCATGGGAGATTACCAGACAGGCTCCGGGGTCAACCTGGAGGTGGACCTGATCGCCAGGTATCTCGAACGCCTGGTACTGGGCGACAAGGCGGCAATTCCCGGTGAAAAAGTCGAAATCGACGAAGCACTGCTCAAAAAAACCGGATTCATTGCATAAAAACCAGGAGTTAGGCGTGAGGAGTAAGAGGTGAGTACTCAGTCCTTTTTTTCCTGATAGAATCTAATGAACTGCATAAATTAGAAAAGAGGTAGTAAATGGCTGGACACAGTAAATGGGCCAATATCAAGCACAAGAAAGCGGCGAACGACAAGAAGCGCGGTAAAATCTGGACCAAAGTGATCCGGGAGATCACCGTGGCGGCGCGCGCCGGCGGCGGTGATATCGACAGCAATCCACGTCTGCGTCTTGCCATCGATAAAGCAAAAGGAACGAACATGCCGAAGGACACCATCGACCGGGCGGTGAAGAAGGGCGCCGGCGGCGATGAGGACGGCAATTATGAAGAGATTCGCTACGAGGGATACGGACCTGGCGGCGCTGCCGTCATCGCCGACTGCATGACCGACAATCGCAACCGCACCGCCGCCGAGGTGCGCCATGCCTTTACCAAGTATGGCGGCAATCTGGGCACCGCAGGATCGGTCGCCTATCTCTTCAGCAAGCAGGGTGTCATCAGTTTCGATGCCGGCGCCGATGAAGATGCCATCATGGAGGCGGCGCTGGATGCCGGCGCAGAAGATGTGATCTCCAATGATGACGGTTCGGTCGATGTCATGACCACGCCTGAAGATTTTGAAGCGGTGCGTGATGCATTGCTCGGGGATGACCTGGAAGCCGTGCATGCAGAGGTTACATTCACTGCTTCAACAGAGGCGACTCTGAATGCCAAAGAGGCTGAGAGCATGCTGAAAATGATCGATCTGCTGGAAGATCTGGATGATGTCCAGGAGGTCTACAGCAATGCGGATATCCCGCAGGAAGTTCTGGACTCCCTGGGTTGATTCCAGTACACATTGAATGGCCAATATCTTTACATATGATTCGGATTTTCGCTATGGCTCTCGCAAAGACGCAAAGCTCGCTAAGAAAAAACCTTTGCGTCTCTGCGTCTTGGCGAGAGATTTTTAGGACTTCCATGCATTGTAAGTCTCAGACTCGGTCTCGCTAGCGATGCGACGCATCATCGGCATTGATCCGGGTTCGAGATATACCGGCTACGGTATTATCGATTCCGATGGACGCAACAGCCAGCATGTCGTCAGCGGCCGCATTCGCACCGGCAAGGAGGAGTTCTGCCAGCGCCTGGGAATCATCTATCAGGGAATTGAAGAGATCATCGCCGAGTACCATCCGCTGGAAGCCGCTGTCGAGCAGGTCTTTATGGCGCGAAATCCCAATTCGGCGTTGAAGCTGGGGCAGGCGAGGGGAGCTGCAATCAGTGCGCTGGTTGTCGCTAAATTATCCGTTGCTGAATATACACCGCGCCTGGTCAAACAGGCGGTGGTCGGTACTGGAACTGCAGAAAAGGGTCAGGTAGGACATATGGTCAGAGTCATGCTGAGTATCAACCAGCCGCTTACCGAAGACCAGGGTGACGCTCTGGCCGTTGCGCTGTGTCATGCCCATATGGCAGAGACGACGGAGCGTTTGAAGCGTGGAGTTGGCTGGTGATTGGTCGCCTGCATGGTGAAATCATCCTCAAACAGCCGCCGTTTCTGATGCTGGATGTGAATGGCGTCGGCTACGAGATTGAAGCGCCGATGTCCACCTTCTACGAACTGCCTGCAGTCGGAGAGCACATCATCCTCTTTACCCACCTGATGATCAGGGATGATGCGCATGTGCTGTATGCCTTCTATCAGGAGCAGGAGCGCCTGCTGTTCCGCACCTTGCTGAAGATCAGCGGGGTCGG
>DAOUQU010000297.1 GCA_030625445.1 Gammaproteobacteria bacterium | reverse complement strand
CGGCATGCATCATGACCAGGATATCCGCAACATGGGCGGTATCCGCAAATATATGAAGATCACCTGGATCACCTCGCTGGTGGGAACCCTGGCGCTGATCGGTTTCCCCTTCTTCTCCGGATTCTTCTCAAAGGATGCCATTATCGAGGCGGTGGGACATGCGGATCGCTTCGGCTCGCACTATGCCCACTGGCTGCTGGTTGCGGGCGTCTTTGTGACAGCACTCTACAGCTTCCGCCTCTACTTCCTGGTATTCCACGGCAAAGGGCCGCGCGATGAACACGCCAAAGCGCACATTCATGAGTCACCTTGGGTGATTACCGTACCGTTGATACTGCTGGCGATTCCATCCGTCTTTATCGGCTGGTACACCATCGGCCCCATGCTGTTCGGTGACTTCTTCAAGGGTGTGCTCTATGTCGCGCCGCAGAACGATGTGCTGGCGCAGCTCGGCGAGCATTTCCACGGCCCGCTCGCCTTTGTGATGCATGGCGTGCAGGGGCTGCCGTTCATTCTTGCTATGTCGGGCCTGCTGGTCGCATTCGTGCTGTTCCTGTTGAAACCCAAATGGGCATTCGATCTGCGTGTGCGGTTTGACTGGCTCTACACCATACTCGACAAGAAATACTGGATGGACGAAATCTCCCAGACCGTCTTCGCCAAAGGCAGCGTGCTGCTGGGCAAGGTGCTGTGGAAGGGCGGCGACCAGTTTTTGATCGACGGCGTTGCAGTCAACGGCTCGGCACACAGTGTCGGAGCGCTCGCCGGTGTGATGCGGCGATTGCAGAACGGACTGATCAACACCTATGCGATCGCGATGATTCTCGGTCTGCTGGGATTGATCGGCTGGTTTGTTTTTAAATAATCTAAGAAAAGGGTAGGGCATGAGTGCTGATTTACCAATTCTGAGCATCGTTATCTGGCTGCCGATCATCGGCGGGCTGTTGGTGCTCGGCAGTGGAGACAAGGCTCCCAATGTGTCGCGTTGGCTGGCGCTGTTTGTTGCGGTCGCTACTTTTGTGTTGAGTATCCTGCTGTGGACGGGATTTGACAGCAGCACTGCGTCGATGCAGTTCGTCGAGAAGGCGGCCTGGATTCCGGCGTATCACATCAACTACCATCTCGGCGTCGACGGCATCTCGATGCCGTTGATTCTGCTGACCACCTTTGTCACCATCCTGGTGGTGATTGCAGGATGGGAAGTCATCCAGTACAAACCTTCCTCATACATGGCGTCGTTCCTGATCATGGAGGGTGTCATGGTCGGCGTCTTCTCGGCGCTGGACTCGATGCTCTTCTATGTCTTCTGGGAGGCAATGCTGCTGCCGATGTTTTTGATCATCGGCGTGTGGGGCGGGCCGAACCGCGTCTATGCGACTATCAAGTTCTTTCTCTACACTTTCTTCGGCTCGGTGTTCATGCTGGTTGCATTGATCTACCTCTATTTCAAATCCGGCAGCATGGGGATCCTCGATTACCATACGCTGAAACTGGGGATGACCGAGCAGATCCTGATCTTCGCCGCCTTTTTTGTCGCCTTCGCCGTCAAGGTGCCGATGTTTCCGGTGCATACCTGGCTGCCGGATGCGCACGTCGAGGCGCCGACCGGGGGGTCAGTGATCCTGGCGGCAATCATGCTGAAAATCGGCGGCTACGGCTTCCTGCGCTTCAGCATGCCGATCACGCCGGACGCCAGTCACCAGCTGGATCTCTTCGTCATCACGCTGTCACTGATCGCAGTGGTCTATATCGGCTATGTGGCGCTGGTGCAGAGTGATATGAAAAAGCTGATCGCCTATTCATCGATCTCGCACATGGGTTTCGTTACCCTGGGATTTTTCATCGTCTTCATGATCGCTTCCAATGAAAATGCCGAAAGCGGAGCCATTCTTGGTATGGAAGGCGGCATGGTGCAGATGATCTCCCACGGTTTCATCTCCGCCGCAATGTTCCTCTGTGTCGGTGTCCTCTATGATCGCATGCATTCGCGCGAAATCAGCGACTATGGTGGTGTCGTCAATGTCATGCCGTGGTTCGCTGCATTCATGGTGTTCTTTGCAATGGCGAATGCCGGGCTGCCGGGAACGTCCGGGTTCGTGGGTGAATTCATGGTGATCCTGGCCAGCTTCCGCGCCAACTTCTGGTTCGCTTTCCTTGCCGCGATCACGTTGATCATCGGCGCAGCCTACACGCTGTGGATGGTCAAGCGGGTGGTGTTTGGCGATGTCACCAAGGAGAGCGTCGCTGGACTCACGGACATCAACGCGCGCGAAGCAGTGGTGCTGGGTTCACTGGCCATCATGGTGCTGGTGCTGGGATTGTGGCCCGCGCCATTGATCGAAGTGATGGACGCCAGTATCAAGAATCTGGTCGAACACCTCGCTGTGACTAAACTCTAAGGCCGTGCTGATGGAATTTGACAACTCACAACTGATGACGATACTGCCGGAGATCGT
>DAOUQU010000303.1 GCA_030625445.1 Gammaproteobacteria bacterium | reverse complement strand
TTTTCGTGAGATTCTGCGTGAGTCGCGCCAGTTCGATGTGCAGTCACTGCTGATCCTTGCATCCCAGGACGTGGTTGATTTAATGCTTGATGAAGAGTCGGCGAGCCTGGTTGAACTGGAGCAGTTTATCGGCAGGCAGATTCGCCTGCAGGCTGAACAGCTCTATAGCCGCGAACAGTATGATGTAGTGCTGTTGTAAATGGTGGGTGGATGGTGTGGACATGAATAAATTTAGAAAATTCTCAATAACCTCGTGTATTGAATGCATTGCCTGTTGGGCACGTCGTGCCTCCTTTGCCCAACCTACGATTGCACGGGATTATTGAGAAGCGGCCGACCTGGCTAACAAACCGCTGAATCAATGGAGATTGATGTAGTCACATGCGTATTCTGACCAGACTTGCTGTTTTTCTGCTGGTTGTCATTGCTCTCTCGGTGAGCTTTGCGCGCTATTTGCTGCCTTCGCTGATTGAAAACTATAAAGATGAAATACTGACACAGGTCAGCCTGGTCGTGGGGAAGAATATCGAGGCGGATGCTGTATCCGTCTTCTGGCGGGAGGACGGGCACGGATTTCATCTGCAAAATCTCAGGCTGGTGAATGATGACGGCAGTTCTGACCTCAAGGCGGAGTCGGTCTACCTGAAGTTCAGTGTGATGGAGGTGTTGCGCCATCTGAATATTGCACCATCGGAGATCCGGGTCGTCGGAACCCACCTGGCGGTCATACGTCATCAGGATGGCAGGATTTCGATTCATGGCATCGAACACTCCGGTGATTTCGATGTTGACCTTAGCGCGATGATCCTGCAGCCGGTGTTCCTCGAGGTTGTAGACTCCGAGGTGACGGTCATCGATCTTGTGCATAAAAACACACTGCCGCTGCATTTCACGCCGGTCAACCTGTTGATTCGAAATGACGGCAGTCAGCACCATCTCTTAGCCCGGGTCTCGATCGACAAGGGCGAATCCGGCGGCTTTACGCTGATTTCACAATTTCAGACAGAGAGTAAAAATCTTGAACAGTGGAAGGGTGAGGTCTATCTGCGCACTGAGCAGCTGGACCTGGCATGGCTATTACAAAATCGCTTTCCCGGACATTACAATCTGGAACACGCCAAAACCAGCATGGAGATCTGGAGCCACTGGGATAAAGGGCGGTTATTAATGCTTCAGGGAGAGATGTATAGTGAGGAGCTGCATTTTCGTTCACAAAAAGTCATAGAGGCGCCGGAGCTGGCGCTGGACTATTTTGGCGGCAAATTCCGCTGGAGACGGGAGCAGAATGGATGGCTGCTTGATATCGCCGACCCCCTGATTAGACACGACGATGCTGTGTGGCCAACCAAATCGATCGGTATCGCGGTGCGCCAGATCTCCGGGGAAGGTCCGCTTCACTTCTATCTCGGTGCTGACATCTTCAGTATCGATGGCTTGTTCAAGGCGCTTGCCATACACCCGCCTGATCACCCGTTGATGAAAGATCTGCTTGCTGCGCAGGCGCAGGGCGAGGTGATCAACCCCTCCCTGCACCTGAAAATGGAGCGCCCGCTCGAGTGGGAGTTCGATGCCATCCTGGATAAACTGCAGACAAAGGCGGCCGGAATAGTGCCGGAAATCAAGGGGGTCAGGTTGGTGGTCGCCGCATCCCATGACAGGGGGAGTGTGAAAGTGGCGGGAAGCAATGCATCGCTGCATATCAAATCACTGTTTCGCGAGCCGATGTTGTTGAGCCAGGTGACCGGCGAGCTGCGCTGGAAAAAACAGCCGAATGGTGACTGGCGCATTGCAACGGACAACATGGTTGCCCGCTCTGAACATATCAAAACGACAACGAGTTTCCGTTATACCCTGCCGCCGCAGGGGAAAGGCTACCTGGATCTGCTCACTGATTTCCAGGAGGGGCATGCCGAGCATGCATCAATCTATTATCCGGCGTATATGATGCCGCCTGCAGTGGTCGAATGGCTGGATCGTTCGTTGACCAAAGGGTTTATCACCTCCGGCCGCTTTGTACTGCAGGGACCACTGCAGAGCTTTCCTTATGAGAACAACAATGATGGTTTTTATGAGGTGCTATTCGATATCAGGGATGCGGAGATCGCCTACAAGGAGGAGTGGCCGCCGTTGGAGAACGTCAAAGCCCGGGTTCGTTTTCACGGTAATCATCTCAATATCGATGTCAGTGAGGGAACGATCTACGATAACCGGGTTGAACAGGCGAATATGCAGATGCAGCTCAAGCCGACATCTGCCATTCACCTGCAGGGTAAAATCTCCGGATCGCTGGCGGGTCCCGTGCGATTGCTCAAGGAGTCCCCATTGAAGAGCAAGTTTGCACCTCTGATGGAGGCGCTTGATATGCAGGGTGATGGCGACCTCAGCGTCGATATGCAAATACCGCTGAAAAAACATCA
>DAOUQU010000190.1 GCA_030625445.1 Gammaproteobacteria bacterium | reverse complement strand
TTTTTGTCCACAGATGCACACAGATGCACACAGATAAACACAGATTAATCAGTAACCTCTCAATACCTCCGTGTGAATGCCGTCATTGCGAGGGAGCCTAAGCGACCGCGGCAATCTCCGGGCGTGTAGTGAAAAACGGCGAGATTGCCACGCTTCGCTCGCAATGACGGATTGGTGTGGGAGCGGTTATCTGACTGCGATCAGCGTTTCAACGGCTTGTACCTGATGCGGTGCGGCTGGTCGGCTGCATCGCCGAGGCGGCGTTTGCGATCCTGTTCATAATCCTGGTAGTTGCCCTCGAACCACACCACCTTGCTGTCTCCCTCGAAGGCGAGAATATGGGTTGCAATGCGGTCCAGAAACCAGCGGTCATGCGAGATTACCACCACCGATCCGGGAAATGTCAGGATAGCATCCTCGAGCGCACGCAGGGTCTCGACGTCGAGATCATTGGTCGGCTCATCGAGCAGGATCAGATTGCCGCCCCTTTTCAACAGCTTGGCAAGATGCACGCGGTTTCGCTCGCCGCCGGAGAGATCGCCGATGCGTTTCTGCTGGTCGCTACCGGAAAAATTGAAACGGCTGACATAGGCGCGTGACGGCATGGAGTAGCTGCCGACGATGATATTGTCTGATTTGTCAGAGATCTCCTCCCACACGGTTTTATCAGCATCCAGGGCATCACGGCTCTGGTCGACGGCGGCGATCTCGACGGTTTCTCCGATACGCAGCTCACCGCTGTCAGCCTGCTCCTCGCCGGTAATCATACGGAAGAGGGTGGTTTTGCCGGCGCCGTTGGGCCCGATAATGCCGACGATGCCGCCGCGTGGCAGGTTGAAGTTGACGTTGTCGAACAGCAGGCGGTCACCATACCCCTTGCTGAGTCCAGTCGCCTGAACGACCAGATCGCCCAGACGTTTGTCGCCCGGCGGGATATAGATTTCGTTGGTCTCGTTGCGCTTCTGGAACGACTGGGACTGCAGTTCATCGAAACGCTGCAGGCGCGCCTTGCTTTTGGCCTGGCGCCCCTTGGGATTGGTGCGCACCCACTCGAGCTCCTTTTTCATCGCCTTGGCACGGGCTAACTCACCCTTCTCCTCCTGTTCGAGGCGCTCCTCCTTCTGCTCCAGCCAGGAGGTGTAGTTTCCCTCCCAGGGAATGCCGTGGCCACGGTCAAGCTCCAGTATCCATCCGGCAACGTTATCCAGAAAATAGCGGTCGTGGGTTACCGCCACCACGGTGCCGCTGTAGTCATGCAAAAAGTGCTCCAGCCAGGCGATCGATTCCGCATCGAGGTGGTTGGTCGGCTCGTCCAGCAGCAGCATGTCGGGATGCGAGAGCAGCAGGCGGCACAGCGCCACACGACGGCGTTCACCGCCGGAGAGTTTGGTGACATCCGCATCCCAGGGAGGCAGCCGCAGCGCATCGGCGGCAATCTCCAGCTGCCGTTCCATGTCATGTCCGTCAGACGCCTGCACGATGTTCTCAAGTTCCGCCTGGCGTTTTGCGAGGGCGTCAAAATCAGCATCCGGTTCCGCATAGGCGGCGTAGACCTGGTCCAGCTCCTCCATCGCCTCCTTGAGGTTCCCCAGTCCCTCTTCAACATTGCCGCGCACATCCTTGTCAGGATCGAGTTGCGGCTCCTGCTCCAGATAGCCGACCTTGATTCCGGGCTGGGGGCGCGCCTCTCCCTCGATCTCGGTATCGATGCCCGCCATGATGCGCAGCAGCGTCGATTTACCGGAGCCGTTGAGGCCCAGCACGCCGATCTTTGCGCCTGGATAGAAGGAGAGGGAGATGTCACGCAAGATCTGCCGCTTGGGAGGAACGACCTTGCCGACGCGGTTCATGGTGTAGATATATTGGGCCATATTAAACTTCGGTTCTGATTTGATGGTGCGGGCAGGCCGCAAGATAACTGAGCGAGAAAACAGGAGATGGATTGTACCTCATCTCTACTCGAAGAACCGATCTACTCTTTTTGGGAAAAGTTTAACGCAGAAAGAGGTCAATTTGTGATCGGCAGGGTTTACAATATGCTATGTTGTCGGCTGCACGTTAATCTTCAATCTATTCTTCACAGAGAGCAGCAAAAGGAAGCCAATATGATTAAGCTCAAACACTTTTCCACCATTCTGACGGCAGCCACTCTGTCACTAAAAGCTGGATGGGTGGCATAGATGGCTGGCTTGTTATCTGATGAGAGACTGCTTGAGCGCGCGCGTGATGCCTTTGGATACTTCGGTGAACTGTTCGATGGAGGATTTTCGCTGCGCCTGTGGGACGGCTCGATTGTACCGCTCGGCCCGAATTCAAATCCGCACATTCAGCTGACCATTAGCGGGCCGGGCGTTATTGCCTCGGTGATGCGCCGTCCGAATCTTGAGACCCTGCTGCGTTTGTATGCTGCCGGTCATATTGATGTGCAGGGCGCCAATCTCTTCGAATTTATGGCCGTCGCAAGCGTGAAGGGTAAAAACAAACGCCTTGGCGAACTCAGCAAGGGAAGGCTGCTGGGGCGGCTGTGGCCTTTTCTGCTGGCGCCGGGAGAGAAGGCGGATGTTGCACATGAATATGCAGATGATGCGATCGGTCGTGTCGAGTCAAAGCGCAGCAACAAGGATTTTATCCAGTTTCATTACGATATCAGCAACGAGTTTTACGCGCTGTTTCTCGATCCCGAGATGCTCTACTCCTGTGGCTATTTCAAAACGTGCGAAACCCCGCTGGCCCGGGCCCAGCAGGACAAGCTGGATTTGATCTGCCGCAAGCTGCGCCTCAAGCCGGGAGAGAAATTCCTTGATATCGGCTGCGGCTGGGGAGGGCTGGTGTGCCATGCCGCCAAACATTACGGTGTCAAGGCGCATGGCGTCACCCTCTCCCAGACGCAGCATGACTTTGCCCGGGAGAAGATCAGGAAGCTCGGTCTGGAGGATAGCGTCAAGGTCGAGCTGCGCGATTATGAAACCCTCGACGGAACCTACGACAAGATCTCCAGCGTCGGCATGTTCGAGCATGTCGGCATCGACAACATGCCGAAATATTTCGGCAAGATTCGTTCACTGCTGCGTGACCGCGGCATTCTCATGAACCACGGCATCTCCCGCACAGCCAAGAAGACGAAGCACGCAGTTCGCAAGATCAGACCGGAGCGCAAGCTGCTGCTGAAATACATCTTTCCCGGCTCGGAACTGGACAACGTGGGCCACACGGTTGACCTGCTGCAGATTTCCGGTTTCGAGGTGCATGACGTGGAGGGCCTGCGCGAGCACTACGGGTTGACCTGCAAGGCCTGGCATGATGCACTGCTGGCCAATCGCGACGAGGCGATCCGGCTGGTCGGCCTGGAGAAGTACCGCATGTGGATTATCTATCTTGCCGGCGTGGCCACCGGTTTCAGCGTCGGTTCGATGCACATCTTCCAGGTGGTGGCATCCAAACATGCCTCGAAAGGTCCTTCCGAACTGCCGCTCACCCGGGATGATCTCTATGTATAAAACCGGGATGCGGGTGGTATTGCGTTTCAAGGGGTTGTTATAACCGGTTGTTGCTGTTGAGTTTCAGGATGCTCGAGTTCACGCACAGAGAGAATAGTCTCTATCTGCTCATCAGAGTAGCCCTCTCTCACAAGTGTCTCCCTGCTTTTTTCAAAGATGCTTTTAGGTTTTTCGTTCTCCTGCTCAAGTTCATTCAGTATGGCTGCATCTATTTTCAATACATTTGCGTTGTGTTGAACAACTATCACAACGCATACGAGTGCTAATGCGATTGCCACAGGCAGGAAAATCGTCTCGAATTTGACGAACAGAAAGAGC
>DAOUQU010000220.1 GCA_030625445.1 Gammaproteobacteria bacterium | reverse complement strand
GGTTCGCAATGGTTGTCTTGCCGCTGCCCGAATGCCCGACGAGCGCAATATTCATCCCCTTTCTCAAGTTCAGGTTGATGTTCTTCAGGACCTGTTTGTTTGCACCCGGGTAACTGAAGGAGACATTGTGAAATACAATATCGCCATTCACCCGGTGCAGTTCATGCGTTCCCTGGTCCTTTTCCTTCTCTTCATCGAGCAGCTCAAAGATCGACTCGGCGGCTGCCAGCCCCTTTTGCAACGGTTGCATGGCTGAGGCAAGCCGTTTTGCAGGAGCAAGAGTCAATCCCAGGGCTATATAAAAGGCAAATAGATGCCCGATTGATTGCTGCGCCTGAATCGCATACAGGGTGCTGAGGACGATGACGACGCTGACACTGACTGCAGCGATTATCTCCACCACAGCGGTATTGCCGGCGCCGGCAAGCAGGGCTTTTTGTTGAAACTGGCGAATGCGGTTGGCAACTTTAAAAAAACGCTGTTTCTCATACTCCCGTCCATCGTGAATCTTGACGACTTTGTGTCCCTTGATGCTCTCCTGAAGTATATGGGTCATCTCGCCCAGGCTGCGCATGTTGACATGACTGAAGCGGCGCACCCGTTTGGAAAATGCTCTTGCGACCAGAATGATGGGGGGGAAAATAATAAAAATGGTGAGTGTCAGCTTCCAGTTGAGATAGAGGGCGTAGCTCAGCAGCACCACGATCATCACGCTATCCTTGATCAGGGTCATGATGGTGCCGGTTGCTGCAGATGTCACCATGGTCACGTTGTTGGTGATCTTTGACATGATACTGCCCGAAGAGTATTTATCGTAATACTGCGTCGGCAGATGTAGCAGGAGATCAAACAGGCTGTTGCGAAGATCCAGCACGATCTTGCCTGAAATCCACCCCATCATCCCCTTTGACAGCAGCAGCAGGATTCCTCGAAAGAAAAACAGCAGTATCAGAAGTCCCAGTGTCACTTTCAGGCTTTCGATATCCTTTGCTACAAAACCGCCATCGAGTAGAGGTTTGGAGAGAGCAGGGATGCCGGCCTCGGAGAGGCCGAGCAGAATCATTGCGCCAATGGTGATGGCGAACTGTTTCCGATAGGGTTTGAGATAGCGAAGCAGTCGCAGATAGGTCTCTTTTGAGGTCGGTTTGTTGTCTGGAGTTTTCATACGCTATGCGGATGCCGACAATCGTGGAAGTAATACAAGCAGCCATACACAGGCACATAGCAGCAGCGCAAGAAAGACAGCTGCAGAGCCAATGTCCTTTGCGCGCCCTGACAACTCATGCTGTTCTGCGCCGATCCTGTCGATGGCGTTTTCAATTGCCGAGTTAAGCAGTTCCACCAGCGGAACCACCAGCCAGCTGCCTAGCAGCAGTGCGCGCTCGATGCCGGTATCTCCCAGATAGAGAGCCAGCGGAACCAGCAGCAGTGATGCATAGATCTCCTGGCGGAATGCCTCCTCGTGTCTGAAGCAGGCGCGAAACCCCTGCATCGAGTAACCAAAGGCGTTGCTCAGACGCTTGATGCCGGTGGCTTGCTGACTTCCCATTCTCTATGACTCTGGTGGCTGCCAGCGCAGATCGAGTTCACGCGCCGCCTTGACATCGTCTAGGCGTTTGACCGGCATGCTATGTGGCGCCGATGTGACCGTCTCCGGCTGGTGCTCGGCCTCATGGCGAATTTTTTGCATCACTTCTACAAAGTTGTCCAGCTCTTCCACAGATTCGGTCTCGGTCGGCTCGATCAGCAGGCACTCGGGAATCAGCAGCGGGAAGTAGGTAGTTGGCGCATGTACGCCGTAATCGAGCATGCGTTTGGCAAAATCCATGGTGCTGACCCCCAGCTCTTTCGCCTCTTTTTTAAGGGTGAGGATGAATTCATGACTGGCCCTGCGCTCGGGATAAGCAGCCTCAAAACCTGAATCGGTCAGCAGTTTCATCAGGTAGTTTGCATTCAGGGTCGCGTATTCGGCAACACGCACCATGCCTTCGTGTCCGAGCATTTTTGCGTAGATGTAGGCGCGCAGCAGAACACCTGAATTTCCACCAAAGGCGGTGAGCTGGCCGATGGATTGAGGGCGCTCTGTTTGCGTCAGCCACTGATAACTGTCGCCGTCATAGCCGACCATTGGAACCGGCAGGAAGGGGATCAGGCGTTCACTCACGCCGACAGGACCGGCACCCGGACCTCCTCCGCCATGCGGCGTCGAGAAGGTTTTGTGGAGATTCATGTGGATCGCATCAAAGCCCATATCGCCGGGCCGTACCTTGCCCAATATGGCATTGAGATTGGCGCCGTCATAGTAGAGCAGTCCTCCGGCCTCATGAACCAGGCTGGAAATTTCACGGATGCGGCGTTCGAAGACGCCGACGGTCGATGGATTGGTCAGCATGATGCCGGCTGTCTGTGGTCCCAGCACACTCTTCAAGGCATCGATATCGATGTCACCATCTTTCATGGTCGGGATTTCGCGAACCTTGTAACCACACATCACCGCAGTGGCGGGGTTGGTGCCGTGCGCTGCATCGGGGACGATGATTTCACTGCGTTCGCTGTCACCGTTTGCGTCATGATAGGCTTTCATCATGGCGATGCCGGTGAACTCTCCCTGGGCGCCGGCCGCCGGTGTCAGCGACACCTCGCGCATGCCCGTAACCTCTTTGAGGATCTCCTGCAGCTCATACATGCAGGCCATGAACCCCTGGCTGTGGCTCTCAGGCGCATAGGGGTGGCGCGCCAAAAAACCCGGCAGCATCGCCAGCGTGTTGCAGCCGCGCGGGTTGTATTTCATGGTGCAGGAGCCCAGCGGGTAGAAGTGTGTATCGATGGAAAAATTCTTGCGTGAGAGGCGCGTATAGTGGCGCACGGTCTGCATCTCCGACACTTCAGGCAGGGCGGCAGGCTGCTCACGCCGCATTGACGCCGGAATGGATTCCAGGGAGGCCGCGTTTCCGGGAGCCTGGGCTGTTGCACGACGTCCGGATTGTGATTGTTCAAATATCAGCATGAGGTAAATTCTTCTCTTTCAGTCTCTTAATCTGGCCAGTTGGTAATTTCTCAATAACCCCGTGCAATCGATCATGCATAGGATGTGCCGAGGCACGAGGCGCATCAAGTATGTGCGTCAAACTGATGCGCCTCGCAAGCTCTGCACATCCTATGAAATGTTGTACACCACGGGGTTATTGAGAAGTTATTGTGCATCTGTGGTTAAAAAAACCCGCAGAAACGCCGCTAACCACCCAAATCCAGAAACGGCATCACCGAGAAGTAGAGGATTGCAGCAACAGCCGCCACATAGAGCAGCATCCGCAGCGGATCCTCT
>DAOUQU010000004.1 GCA_030625445.1 Gammaproteobacteria bacterium | reverse complement strand
ATTTTGTCTGCTGCATTTCCTATTCTTGCAAGACTTGTAAACAGGTCGGCTACATGTACGATATCACCAACGATTGAATCTGCTTCAATCATACTCGGCCAACGTGCAAAGGCATCAACACGTACGCCGCCTTCTGTGGTGTAACCTTTGCCACCTCGAAATATCATTGGGGTAAAACCACTGCCGGGTGAGTATTTAGTGAAGTGACCGTTGTCTCCCATAAGGATAACAATGGTGTTTTTGTCAAGACCCTGCTCAGTCATCTCGGCCAGTATGTCACCGACATACCCATCAAGCTGTTTCATGCTTTCAACAAAAGTACCACCATTGGGAGTAGTGAATTCTTTTACCGTAGTTCGCGGAGCGGAGACAGGAATGAGCGGCCAGTATTGCAGGAAGAACGGCTTATCCTTTTTGGCGAGAATACGCAACTGTTCAAGTGTCTGCTGCTGGAAGCGCGCATTCATCTCATCATATTTTTTCTGGTTCCAGCGCTCCCCTGGTTTCATGTGGACTTCATGTACATTTTCGCCGCGTTTTCCCTCTACCACAGTGGCCATGTGAGAGGCATCAGGGCGGAACCAGTGATCCTTGGTGAAACGGTCATCGTAATTGTTGTCGCCAATACCGAGAGAGATTTCTTCATCTGCAGCATCGTCATTATAAATACTCAATTGACCTTGCTGATGAATAGGGAAGGAGGCAAAATCGAAACCCTGGTGGTTCGGCCATGCTTCCATAATGTCGCCCATGTGCCATTTGCCGATGTGCACGGTGTTGTAACCAGCTTCCGAAAGCACTTCTGCGATCGTTACTTCATCCTTGCCCAATCCGAAGCCTGCAATATCAACAGCAGTATCGGCCATACCATTTCGATGAGGCTGGCGCCCTGTTATAAAGGCAACACGTGTTGGCGTACATGAAGGCTCCGTATACATACGGGCGAAACGCATACTTTCATCTGCCAGTTTATTAATATGGGGTGTCTTATAGCCACGGATGGCATTTAATTCTGGGATACCAATATCTCCAAAGCCAATATCATCCACCAGGATATAAAGAATATTGGGAGATTTGCCATCGTTTGTTTTACGGAATGCAGCAAGTTTCTGTTCTACTGTTTTGTCATCCTCTACCCATTGTTCGCCATGTTGCGCTTCAAGAATGTAGTAATCGGCATCGTGGATGACCTCTTTTGCCGACACGAAAGATGTCATCAACAGCAGAGTGGCAAACGGTACTGCCAAAATAGATTTTTTCATAGGTTTTCCTTGATTAGGGTGATGGTTTTGGTCTAGGAGCCTGTAGTCAGTTCCATGTTCGAGCAAATCATGAGTCCTTATTTGACTTAACCGGCATTATGGACGAATCTATATTTCGACCACATCAAAAACTCGCAATAATGACTGATGACCGACACCCCTGCACAAAATAGATCACCGGCTCTATTTCTCAACATGCGCTCTAGCGATATCGATGAGTTTGTGCAAGCGACTCGTGGCTGGGATCTTGATTTTCGACAACTCGACAGCGGCGTTTCCGATACACGACTCGAAATGATCATGCTGACGTCGGCACGCCTCATGCGTTTCCGTTTCAACCGCAGTTTTCATCAGCAGGGGGCAACGATTAAAGGTTTTCGAACCTTCGGATTTATCGAGGAGGGAGTCTCCGATGCGCGTTGGTACAGTCGGGAAATTGACGACTCAACCATTCTGAGCTTCCACCCGGCTGGTGAATTTGAAGCGGTAGCGAGATCCGACTTCCAGGCATTCACGCTCTCGTACGACGAACAACAGCTGGCTGAAATAGCCGAAGCCCTGGAAATCTCCTCGATAGACTCCGCCCTGGGTCGCAGCGAAATGTCACTCACCAATGCACAACCGGTCGCAGCACTGCGAAACAGATTACGTCACATGTTTGCGGCAATTGCAAAAAAGCCATCGCTGCTGGAGTTTACCGCAATCCTCAACGATCTCGAAAATGAGATTCCGGCACAACTCTTGTCGGTGCTGGCAGCATCAACAGACGACAAACGCAGGCCGTCGATACGGGCGCGCGATCGAGCTCTAAAGCTGTCTCTCTCCTTTATCGATGAGAATGCCCATAACTCCCCTACGGTGCTGGAGATGCGCCGCGCCTCGGGAGTCAGCTGGCGCACCCTGAATTATGCATTTCACGAGCACTTCGGCATAACCCCCAAGAGATACTTGACTATTATGCGGCTCAACGCCGTGCGCAAAGAACTGCTCGCGGCAAAGCCGGCAATGACAGTTGTCAGAGTAGCCAGCCACTGGGGCTTCTGGCACATGGGACAGTTTGCCGCCGACTATCGGCGGCACTTCAGTGAACTTCCGTCACAGACGCTGAGTCGAAAACGCAGCAAAATTATTGTATAGCTCTTCACAGGAATAGCCTGAAACCAAGCGATATCACAGACATGAGCAGAAATACTGACGGGAAGAGCCAACGCGACCATCTGTCGATACTGCGTGCGAGTTCGACGCGACCCAGCCTGGCCTGATATGAGGCGACAGTTGCTTCGACCAGCGCCAAAAAGACCAGCACCGTGCTGAAGAGGATGAAATAGTCCAGCCTGGTCAGATAGGGGACTTTTGGAAGACTGGCGCCGGCAGCGAACGTGTAGGCGATCAGGGTCAAAATAGCTGTTACGCTGATGCCTATCTGGGTACCCCCTCCCTCCTTGGGATCCATCCAGAATACCGCCCAAGACATCGCCATGATCAGCACCAGTGGAATGATCACTTTGGCGACATAAAAGAGATGACGCCTTTCAACCCTGAACGAGTATGTGAACCCTGCCATGGATTCTATCAATTCGGTACCGGGGTGGAAGGTGCTGGACTCTACTTTCCAATCGATCACTTCCCAGTCGGGGACCGACAGGCTCTTTCCGATGCCGCTCGATTTCCCGGAGTGAGGAACTAGCTCAACCTCCTCCGGAGTGTATCCTGCGGCAACGACAGAAAGCTGAAGCTGCTGAGAGTCGAAAGGGAAGTCACGCAGATCCAGGGGCTGAGAGAAAGAACCCCACAAGCGTTGACGATAGTTGACATTGCCTTGTGGGTCGATTTTGACTACCTCCGGAAAAGTTTTCCAGATGCGCTGCTGGTTCAGAATTAGCAGCCTGGGATTCCACACCTCGTTGAGGGGTCTGCTGATCTCACCAGATCCGGAGTGCGCCAATCGCGGGTCGTTCCAGTTGGCCATATAAAAGACATTGGCTTCGAAGCTCTGATTGACGTTGTCGATCCCATCCAGATCGAGCAAAAAAATTGAGAGCGCCACCCTAACCGGCTGCTCACCATTGCCGGGCGGGCTGACATCGGCGCTGGCCTGGGGCACCCACAACATTGTTAGCAACAACAGGAGTGTTAGAATTTTCATGATTCAGTTTGTGGCTTACGATCGAGTGCCTATTCTATCATCTGGAATCAGGTGATTTGGAACGGAGCACAGCAAATCCGTATACAATAACGGATTTGACCGCGAAAACTTTGAATGTCTACTGGAGCATCAGCGGTCATTAGCAACCCACCGGCATAACCCTCCATTGGGGCATTTTTTTGTGTATACGCTCACCTCTCCTTGACTGACCAACGGATTGAAAATCCATTTCAGAATGGGTACATATTTAGGTACATCCCCGTACTCATTCAGGCACATTTAAGCACTTACCAACGAAATTCAACTGTGCTAAGATATTGTTTCAACGTGTTTTATTGCATTATGGGTACACTCACTAAACCATGTACCCGACTGTTAATCCGTTTGTCCCAGGTTCGAGCCCTGCTCGAGGAGCCAGACAAATCAAAGGCTTGGCGTAACCGCCAAGCCTTTTCTATTTTGAAATGCACTAAAGACGCACTCACTGACAAGAAAACACAACAAAAACTCCATTCTCAGCGTCATCGTCCACCATACGAATATCTCATCCCGGCACGAATTGTATATAGACGCCAGGATGATCCTGAAGGTGAGCGATGCGTATAGCTGTTGAATCCCCAGGATCCCGGCTACTGGATTAAGTGTTGTTCCAGCGACAAACTACTTCAGTTCACCCTCGTTCTTGATGCCCTTCACGGCAACGTCAGTGGGAACAACCGCATTGGCGATATAACGGAAGTTCACCAGCGCAGCCTGGTAGCCATCGCCTTCGGGCACCTGTGCCCCGGCAGTGGCATCCTTGACCACAGTGACTTCAAAACCCTGCTCCATCAGCTCACGCAGGTGCGACTCTGTACACAGATTCGCCGACATGCCGGCCAGGATGACTTTGTTGATGCCGCGTTTGCGCAGCTGCAATACCAGGTCGTTGCTGTCCGGGCCGTACAACTTATGAGGACTGGTGATGACAGTCTTGCCATCCTGAATGTACGGCTTGTAGAGAGCCAGCCAGTCGGCGCCTGAATTTTCAAACCCCTCTACACTCAGCGCGCCCTTGCGGTCGAACATGCCGATTTTGTGCATCAGCACTTCCAATGCGCCTTCGCTCTTCCAGCCGTGGTCAGTCGGGTAGTAGTAGTGCGGCGAGATAAAAACCGGCATGTTGTTCGCCTTTGCCGCCTTCAATAGCATCTCGATATGCTCTACCGTTTTATTGGCCGTCACGCTTTTACCGACAACACCCCAGGTGACACCGTCCGGGCTCAGGAAATCGTTTTGCGGATCGGTGATGACAAGCGCGGTGTGGTCAGCATCGACTTTCATACCCGGGTTGGGCAGTCCGGCCACCACATTTGTCACACTGCTTAGCATGAATGTCGCGACTATTCCCAATGCGACGACTGATTTTTTTATCAAAGAAATCATAATGAACCTCCTCATTTAGTATCGATTTACGTAAGTTGATACGTATAGTTCAACTCCTCCTCTTCATATCAGAAGAAGGTGTATACCTTCATTCGCATAGGAGCCTTGCTTTGTTACACTGCTGTGCGTGACAAGCTCCGCTATATTCACGCTGACGCTTTACTTGTCGGCAGCGATCTTTACCATAATGTGTGCATACGGGGTGTCTTTCCACATCACGTAGACTGGATCATTCGGGTCTGTGGATAATCCTGCAAGCATCGTACTATCGGGAACAACAACCATCAGATGAGGCCCTTCCTTCACCCAGTCGTCACTTTTGTCAGGTTCTGTGGCATAGGGATCGCTGTTACTGACTCCAAGGGCTGTACCTTCTCCAGCCAGCATGTAGGAGACGCTGAATTTATCGGGTTTGAAGTCCTTCTTGCCCAACATCGCGCCAATGAGGGAGTCCCAAACTGCCTCGTTGCACATCGGGCCGATGATCTTCTGTTGCGGATAACAGGTGTAGCTGTTTGAGCCCTGTCGCAGGACTGTGCCATCAGGCGCCTTGATGGTAGCGTTTGCTGTGACGGCAGGAGGGCCCGCGCTTTCTGCGCTGGATATCATCGCCTCCTTGTCACCTGCCAGTGCCAAGCTGCTACCAAGTAGGCCAAAACAAACACATGCATTGATTAATTGACTTTTCATAGCTCTACCACCTCAATTATTGGCTAATAGGACGAAACATCGTTACTTATAAATATAGACAATCTAAATAAAAATTCAATGCAAATAAGAATTATTCGCAATTTCGAAAGAAGAGAACCCGCTACAATGAATTACAGCGGGGATTGAACCTGATTTCGCCGACAATACTCTCCAACACCTGGAGGCACTCTCTGAGCATGGTCTTGTGGTGAAAAAATTTCCGGCTAAAAAGGATATAAATCTTTTCCAACCGGTCCTGTCAGGAGCTGTTGCCCATTATCCGCAATTTCGTCAGCAACCACATCACTCCCCTTTCCAACTGAATGTCGACAACACCGCATATTGTTCATGCCCCGCTTCACCAGTGATAATGGTGTTATCACATAGCAGCCATGCGTGCGCTTTGAGCTTCTCCCCGGCAGTTTCATCCATTGTCGCTCCCAGATGAAAAATACCGCCGATTCCTCTATTATCGAGCATCCGCTGGGCGGTCAGAGTCTGCGCCAGGCATGCTGATTCCCAGGGAGTATTGCCAGCCACTGTGCGCACGGCTTCGCCTATAGCTATCGCCGTCTCCATTTGCACCCTTTTCAGCGGTGGAGCAAGCGCGCCTTTCTGATGATCCAATGACTTCACCAATTTCTTGAAAGGGAGAGTCAGAATGGCTGCACGCATCACCCCCAGCCTGGCGTAGGCTTCGATAAACAACCATCTCTGCCTACTCTTCAGTTTTGTGAATTTTCTAATTTTATGCAGCATCAGTTCGGCCTGGCCTTGATGACAAAGCGATGCTTGCCAGAACGGGTGCGTTTGATACCATCAACCTGATGAATCTCCAGAGTCATGTGCTTGTCGATCTTATTTGTTATCCTTTGCTGGAGCGATGTCTGCAACCCGGGTGCAAGCTCGGATACAGCATCGATGTTTGATGTGATCCTGTTCAGCTCGTTCTGCACAAACTGATACTGGTTGATGCCTTTGACACCATCCAGCAGATGGATGAAGTACAATCAGATTGTCGGGAACAATCATTGCCGCATCCACCATGAATATAGGGGATTGGTGGATGCGGCAAAAAGACGCCTTATCCCCCTACGATTTGAACCACAGATGATGTGGCTATTTCTTCTTCACCGCCGCCCTCTTCTTTTTGACGCCGGCTCTCTTTTTGGTTGCTGTTTTCTTTTTTGCTGTTGCCTTCTTTTTGGTTGCGGCTTTCTTTTTAACCGGAGAGGTTTTTCGGTTCTCGGAGGCGCGGATTGCCGCAGCTCCCCTGGCGGAGACGACTCGAATCTTTTTCCCCAGCGCAGCGAGTTCATCAACCAGTTCGAACGCCTGCGACACCTTGTTCTCTTTCACTTTCAGAGTTGCATCGGGAAAGCCCGCGCTGTTTTTCAGCAGCGTGAAGCCGCCGCCATAGAATTGCTTGGTAAGGCGCTTCTTGACCTTTTTGGTCTCCTCCAGAAGCTGCTGGCACTCCTCCAGCGTCAGGCTGTCAGGCTCTTTCTCTTTCGGTATTTTTGCATTCTTGAATCCATCTGTAATGAATGGACCCCAGCGGCCATCGAGTACCTGCACGGCGGAGTCTTCAAACAGCAGAATCTCCTTCTCCCTGTCAGTCTCTTTTTTCGCATCGATGAATAACTGCACCTGCTCCATGGTGATCTTGTGCGGATCTTCGGGATCGATCGAGACATTTTGTGGGAGCAGTTCGACGCCGATAATATCACGCTCCTCCACCAGGCTCCTGATCTGCCTGTCAACATAACCGGCATAGGGTCCAAAGCGCCCTGCATTGACGAAGACCTCCTCCCCGGCAGCCGTATCGCCGACGATTCTCGGCAGTTCAAACAGCGGCAGCACCTCTTCGAGGGTCACGCTGTGCATGCGCTGTTCGGGGCTCAATCCGGCAAACTGCGGCTTCTCTTCATCATCCCTGGTGCCGATCTGGGCAAAGGGGCCGTAACGTCCGATTCTCACGCTGACAGGTCGACCGCTTTTGGGATCGGTTCCCAACTGTCGTGACTGGCTCGCCTCTTCCCGGGATATCCCCTCCGCCTTCTCTACATCCTCATGGAAGGGTCCATAGAACTCCGCAATCATGTCGCGCCAGTTGATTTCACCGGCGGCAATCTGGTCAAACTCCGCCTCGACCCTGGCGGTAAAGTTGTAATCGACAACCTCGGTAAAATGTTTGACCAGAAAATCGGTGACAATACCCGCTATATCCATGGGAAATAGCTTTGCCTTCTCGGCACCGGTGATCTCGACTCTATCCTCGTTGATAATCTCCTGCCCGTGCAATGCAAGAATCCTGACCGTGCGTTCACGCCCCTCACGGTCGCTCTTCTCCACATAGCCGCGATTCTGAATGGTCGATATGGTGGGAGCATAGGTCGACGGACGCCCAATGCCCATCTCCTCCAGTTTTTTCACCAGGCTCGCCTCGGTATAGCGCGCCGACGGCCGGGTAAAGGCCTCCTGGGCCCGCATTACGATGAGCGGCAGATCCTGCCCGACATGCAACGGCGGCAGCATCTTTTTATCCTTGTCGCCGCCCTCCTTGTAGACCTTGAGAAAGCCGTCAAAGACCAGCACTTCACCCTTCGCGAGCAGATCCTCGTCAATGGTCGAGACATCGATGACCGCTGTGGTTCTCTCCAGTCGCGCATCCGCCATCTGCGAAGCGATGGTGCGCTGCCAGATCAGTTGATAGAGTCGCTGTTCATTCCTGTCACCGGATACAGTCGCGTTGCCAAGATCCGTCGGCCTGATCGCTTCGTGTGCCTCCTGGGCGCCGGCCGATTTTGTCTTGTAACGTCTGATTTGCAGATACTCACTGCCAAAATCATTCGTAATAGTCGAGGTGGCCTGCTCCAGGGCGGTATCGGAAAGATTAACCGAATCCGTCCGCATATAGGTTATCTTCCCGGATTCATAGAGTTTTTGCGCCACAACCATCGTCTGCCGGACGGAGAAGCCGAGTCGCTGCGAGGCAGCCTGCTGCAGCGTCGAAGTGGTGAAAGGCGCGCGCGGAGAACGTTTCGCAGGCTTTTTTGAGATATCTGAAAGCGTATATTTCGCCTCTTTGACGCTCTCGAGAAACTGCTTCGCCTCTTCAATGGTGTGCCGCTCCTTTGGCAACTTCCCCGTCAGCACCGCATCCCTGCCTGCTTCAAAATCTGCTGCTATACGAAAACTGGAGGCACTCTCAAATGCTTCTATTTCACGCTCACGGTCAACAACGATGCGTACAGCCACCGATTGCACTCTTCCTGCAGAGAGACCGGTCTGAATTTTTTTCCACAGCACCGGAGACAACTCGAAGCCGACCAGCCTGTCGAGCACCCGACGCGCCTGCTGTCCATCAACCAGGTTGCGGTCTATGGTGCGGTAGTTGGTTATCGCAGCAAGGATTGCAGGCTTGGTGATTTCATGAAAAACAATGCGCCTGGTATTACTCTCATCCAGATCGAGCGCCTCCTCAAGATGCCAGGCAATCGCCTCCCCCTCCCTATCCTCGTCCGATGCCAGCCATACGAGCGATGCCTTTTTGACCGCTTTTTTGAGATCTGCGATGACTCTCTTTTTATCTTCAGTCACCTCGTAAGTGGGTTCAAAATGGTTGGCCACATCAACTGACAAACCTTTCCTCGGCAGATCCCGCACATGCCCATAGCTGGACATGACGGTGAACTCCTTGCCGAGAAACTTCTCGATTGTTTTGGCCTTGGCCGGTGATTCCACGATGACGAGATTTTGGCTCACATTATTTCCCTAAAATTGAATACAAATGCCTGTAATTGTCACGCAGTCTGCCTATCATCACCCTCTATAGTCAATAGAAAATCAGAAAATTTGTCGGAAAAGAGTCTTATCGCAGGTTGTGGCAGGAGGAGTTTATCAAGTAATTCGCAGTACTCTATCTATATGAGAGGTATTTTTTGAGAATATGTCAAAAATGCGGTTTTCTGTTAAAATACGTGGATAATTTGCTCTGAAAATCATCTATGAACTTCCAAAACATACACTCGTCTCTTCTGATTGCACTTATGCTGATGATGGTGGCTGCACCAGCCCAGGCTGGATTCCTTGATCACGACAACAATAAAAAACCGCCCATCAAGGACCCGGTCCCCTCCCGCTTCTCTGTCTGCTATCAGCATACCTGCACCATGATTGACCATGTTGGCCTGAGTCAACAACAGTGGCAGGGAGTACGGGATAGATTCACTCCCGTGGCCGGCAATGCCGATGAGGAGCGTCGCCAGATCGCATCAGCTATCGCCTACCTGGAGATCGAGGTCGGCGGAAAAATCAATAGTCTCGATGACCGCGGCGGGAACCTCGAGGGTGTCTTCAAAGCAAAAGGCAACCAGCTTGACTGCGTCGATGAATCCACCAACAGCACCACCTATATGACCATGATGGAGAGGGATGGCCTGCTGAAATTCCATAGCGTGCAGCCGCGTGCAACGCGTGGTTTTTTTATCATGGGCTGGCCGCACTCGACCGCGGTCATCAGGGATAATGCCACTGCCAAACAATGGGCTGTTGACTCCTGGTTTTTCGATAATGGCACAGAGCCCACCATTGTTGCACTGAAGAAGTGGCGCAGCGGCTGGAGCCCCGAAGGCGCGAAACATTGACCACCACAACATCCACTTTGGCAACAAAAAGATTTTTTGCTATACTTCGCGTTTTTATATCCTTGTAAATACAGCAATTTACAGATTATTTGAGTAACCGGAGAAATCAATGAAAATTATCCTCATGGCGCTGTTGCTGCTCACATCAGGTTTCGCATCAGCATCGGCATCAGACCCAATCGCCGCATCGGCATCTGCAGCGACCTTTCGCGGCTTCAAAGCCTGCACCAACTTTGACTGCAACCACACTGCCAATGCCTCTCTGAGCGACAACGAGTGGCGACAGGTAAGCAATCTTTTCAACGGTGTAAAAAGCTCTAAACAGGAGCGTGCGCAGATCAAACAGGCGATCGCCCTGCTGGAAGTCCTGGTCGGCAACAAGACCGGCACCTCGGTCGACCTTCCCGGCAACAAAAGAAATGCAAACTACCGAGGGCAACTCGACTGCACCGCGGAAGCCACCAACACCACCACCTACCTCTACATGATCGAAAACGGCGGCCTCTTGAAGTGGCACAAAGTCCATGACCGCGTGGTGCGTGACCGCTTCTGGATGGTTCCGCACTGGACCGGCGTCATCGAAGATAAAACCACCGGCGTCAAATACTCTGTCGACAGCTGGTTCAAGAAAAACGGCGTCGCCCCTGTTGTCGTAACGCTGGAACGCTGGTACAACAAAAAGTAACAGAGAATGCCAATTGAATGCAGGCCGGGTGATCAATAGCTCATCCGGCCTTTTTATGTATTCATTGTAAAGCAACGCATGGGCCATTGGATCTCTCACATGCGTCGAAATGACAAGAGAAGCGTAGGGTGCAATAAGCGACAGCGCATTGCGCCGGAAATGGCGGGAATAAAATGGCGGGATGCGCTGTCGCTTATGCCGCCCTACATGCCTAAAGATTCGTCCAACAATCAGGAGATCAACATTGAAAGTCTTGTTCAGTGTATTACTACTGTTCACATCGGGGCTAACGCTTGCATCGACCTATCAGGATTTCAATGCCTGCACCGCCTTTGTCTGTAAGAAGTCTACAGACGCCTCGCTCAGCAACAGCGAGTGGCATCAGGTACAAGCACTTTTCAAGGGCGTAAAAAACGCCTCTGATGAACGCAGGCAGGTTAAACAGGCCATCGCCCTGCTGGAAATCCTGGTCGGCAACAAGACAGGCACCTGGCGAGACCTGGCGCTCAATCAGATCCCTTCTGAAAAAGCGGGACAGCTCGACTGTAAAGCCGAAGCAACGAATACCACCACCTATCTGGGACTGCTGGAACAGGATGGACTGTTAAAATGGCACAAAGTCCGAAATTCTGTTGTGCGCGACCGTTTCTGGCTGGTTCCCCACTGGACAGGTGTCATTGAAGATCAAACCACAGGCATCAAATATTCGGTGGATAGCTGGTTCAAGAAAAATGGCGAACCCCCGACTGTCGTTACGCTGGAGCGCTGGCTCAACAAAAAATGACCATCATGGTGGGCCTCTCCGGAGGCGTTGACTCCTCCGTTGCGGCACTCAGACTGATTGAACAGGGCCATCATGTTGAAGGGCTGTTCATGAAGAACTGGGAGGAGGATGACAGCAGTGAGTACTGCAGTGCTGCCGAAGATCTTGCCGATGCCGCTGCGGTGGCGCAGACGCTTGGCATCAAACTGCATACTGTCAACTTCTCATCCGAATACTGGGATCGCGTTTTCAGTTATTTCCTGGATGAGTACCGCGCAGGACGCACACCCAACCCGGATGTGCTGTGCAACAGGGAGATCAAATTCAAGGCCTTTCTCGACTATGCACTGCAGCTTGGCGCCGACGCCATCGCAACCGGCCACTATGCCGGCATTGAGAAGCGTGATGACTATTATCAGCTGGTACGTGCAAAAGATGACAACAAGGATCAGACCTATTTTCTCTATCTGTTAAACCAGCATCAACTCTCCCATGCCCGCTTCCCTCTCTCCGACATCAACAAGACCGATGTACGCACCATGGCGCTGAAAGCAGGCTTGCAGACCCACAACAAAAAAGACAGCACCGGCATCTGCTTTATCGGCGAGCGCCGCTTTGGTGATTTTCTGTCGCAGTATCTGCCTGCTCAGCCCGGCAACATAGAGACGCCTGAGGGAGAGAAACTGGGTACCCACCAGGGGTTGATGTACTACACCATCGGACAGAGGCAGGGGCTGGGAATCGGCGGCATCAAGGGAAGCGGCGAAACCCCCTGGTTTGTTGCCGCAAAGGATCTACAGCGCAATGTGCTGATTGCGGTTCAGGGCAAGCAGCATCCCCTGCTGTTCACACCCGCGCTGCTAGCCAAACAGATCCACTGGATTGCACAAACTCCGCAACTCCCCCTACGCTGCCTGGCACGCTGCAGACACCGCCAGCCGCTGCAATCCTGCATCGTTACCCTGCAGGAGCATGACACCCTGCATGTCGTCTTTGATGAGCCGCAGCGCGCCATCACACCGGGACAGGCCATCGTTTTCTACCAGCAGCAGCTTTGCCTTGGTGGAGCAACCATTGAAGTGGCGCTCTAATCCTTTGGATGCATAACATCTTTACAAATGAATCAAATTTTAATTAATAATGACTCTCGCAAAGGCGCAAAGCTTCCGCGTCCTGCTCACGCCCCTGACCTACATCCATGTAGGCCAAGCTCGCAAAGAAAAACCTTTGCGGTCTTGGCGTCTTGGCGAGAGATAATAATCCCTTTCATGTCTCGTCAGTCTGAGACCTGGTCTCGCTAGAGCGCCTTTACATGAATCAATTTGAGCAGCAAACCATTGCCCTTGCCGGCGTCTACCAGGCGACTGCGCTGGTCGACACCCTGGCTCGCAGCGGACAGGCCGACCCTGCTGCAATGGAGAAATCACTCTACAGCATTTTCCAGACTGACGCCGACAGCACCACTGATATCTTCTCCGGGCTCGATGGCGTGCGCTACGGCCTGCAAAAACTGCAGCAACAGCTAACCTCTCCCGCCAGGGAGCAGATCGGAACCACCCGCTATAGTATCAGCGTGCTGCTTCTGGCCGGAAAACTCATCAAGGATCCTGACAGACTGAATCGGATCAGCGAGCGCATCAAGACAGCCTCGGCAAAACTTGATCTCTATGACTACACACACAGCAACCAGATTGCCGCACTGGCCGATATCTACAGCAGCACCATCAGCGACCTGTCGCCGCGAATCATGGTGAAGGGTGAGCCCATGCATCTGCAAAACCAGGAGACCCAGAACAGGGTTCGTGCACTGCTGCTTGCGGGAATACGCTCAGCCATTTTATGGAGACAGCTGGGCGGATCTCGCATACAATTATTATTGAAGCGTAAGCAGTTGGTAAAAACAGCCAAACAGCTTCTCGAACAATCCACCTGAATATCAAACAAAGGCCAAGAGAATGAACAAGAAACTGACAACCCTGCTGACAATAACCCTGACTCTCTCTCTCGGAGCATGCTCGCAGCCAGACGACCAGGATCAGTCCGGGGCAGAACCTGCCACGCCATCTGCCACCGACGAGCTGAAGCAGAAGTCCGCTGAATTCGCCGAAAAGGCCAAAGAGCTGGGGAGTGCTGCTTCAAAGGCCGCAAAAGAGGAGGTTGCCGAACTCAAAGAGAGCGCCGTAGCCATTTATGACGACACCAAAGCCAAGGCTGCTGAACTCTATGAGCAGACGAAAGTAAAGGCCGCCGAACTCACCGAAGAGGCGACGAGAAAAGCCGCCGAGATTACTGAAAAGGCAAAAGCTAAAGCTGCTGAAATCAAGGCCGAGGCTGAAGGGAAATCTGCCGAAGAGAGTGAAGCAGCTCACATGCAGGCGATGAAACTCGTAGACGATGCAAATACCGAAGCCGCGAAAATGACTGAAGATGCGCAGGCGGAAGCTGACAAAATCACTGCAGATGCAAAAAAAGCTGCTGAATAGCCCCTCACCTACGAGATACAGGGATAATGAGGTACATCCCTGTAGGCGGAGCGTACTCTCATTTGAAATGAGGTTGAAGTTTCGCCGCGAAGTGGCTATTATTTAACTGGTTTTAAAGATAACAACGATGTCCCTGATCGAAGATTGCGTACTCCTATGACCCGTATCTTTTATGTTTTCCTGTTGCTGATTTGCCTGACGCCGATAGACTCCGCATGGGCTGCAACGGAGCGTTACGACGTCGCCTATCTATGGGATGAGAAGGTCGAAACTGTACAGATCTACAGGAAAAAGGTCGCAAACATTCTGGGGCCAACGGTTGCAAAGAAGCTCAAGGTCGTCAACAAGGCCCCCGTTTATGGCTTGGTCTACTATCGCAACAGGGATAAACAGGGAGCAGAGAGGGTTGCGCGCTCACATACCAAACTGCTGCAGTCGCGTGGATTAAAAGCGGCAACCGCCGTACGCTCGAAGCAGTGGAAAGTCGTCACTGGAAAAGCAGTCGCAAAGAAGAAACGGGTAACAAACCAGCCTGTAAAAACAGTCGCAAAGAGCAATCGTGCAACAACTCTGCCCGTTGAAACAGCCGCAGAGAAGAAGCAGATTGCAACTCAGCCTGCAAAAAAAACCACCACTGCGAAGCGGAAAAACAGAAACAAGAATCTGGAGGCCGAGGTGGAGAAATTCATCAAGTCCCAGAGGAAAAAAGGAGTTATTTCCAGTGACGAGCGCACTGCCTGGACGGTATTCGACTTCACCACAGGAGAGAAGCTTGTCGCCATCAATGAGGACACCCAGCTGCAGGGGGCCAGCCTCGTCAAAACATTCTTTGCCCTGGCCTATTTTCACAAGGTAAAGAAGGGCAAACTCAAATATGGAAGCACCGCCAAGAAGCACATGCGGCGTATGATTCAGCGTTCCAACAACTACTCCGCCAACTGGGTGTTGCGGCAAGCCGGTGGTCCTGCCGCCGTCAACAAGTTGCTGAAACGAAACTATCCCAAAATGTTCAAGAATACCCGTATCGTCGAGTATATCCCTGCAAATGGCCGCACATACCGAAACAAGGCTTCAGCACATGACTACAGCCGTTTCCTCTATGCGCTGTGGAAAGGCAGCCTCCCCTACTCCAGTGAAATGCGGCGTTTAATGCAGCTTCCCGGCCGCGACCGCCTCTATACAGGCACGCGGGAAATCCCCAAAAGCACCAAAGTCATCAACAAGACCGGAAGCACTGCCCAACTCTGTGGAGATATTGGCATCCTGGTCGTAAAAGGCAGCAATGGCAAGCGCTATCCCTATACGCTCGTTGGCATCATCGAGAAGCGCAAACGCACACGAAATTACGGCTCCTGGATCCGCTCCCGCGGAAATGTCATCCGCAAGGTCTCCGACATCGTCTACAAAGGCATCTCACGGCAGCATAATCTGCGCGCTGGATAGGAGCCTGTAGCACGCCCGGCCATCCCTGTTGGCGATGTCCGGCATGACAACAATTCAACCATGAACCACACCAACAGTCAGCTTCTCTATTTTCGTGATCTTCGTGGTTAAAAACACCCGCAGGATTTGCTGATATGCAGCATGTCGTTATACAAATGGGGTTTCTGATTCTCTGCGGCTTTGCCTGGAGAGTCATACAGCCAGCTGGAATTGGCGCGGATACCCTGCGCAAGACGGTGACGACACTGGTCTATTACCTGCTGCTGCCGGCACTGGTATTGCGCCTGTTATGGACAACACCTTTGGGGCTGGACACTCTGCATATCGCGATCAGCGCCGCTGTCGCTATTCTCCTCAGTCTGGCGGCAATGTACCTGGTCTGCAGAGCCTGTAATCAACCCAAGGCTGTCATGGGCGCCCTGTTGCTGGCGGCAGCCTTTCCCAACGCCACCTATATGGGCCTGCCATTTTTGGAGAGCCTCTATGGCGCCCAGGGCAGCAGTATTGCCATCCAGTACGACCTGTTCGCCTGCACTCCGATACTGCTGACCGGCGGCATCCTGATGGCGAAATATTATGGCTCCAGCGACGAACCGGTGAACCTGTTTCGTGATCTGCTGCGCATTCCTCCACTGTGGGCTGCAGCTGCGGCCATGATGATGCAGCTCTCTACAATCTCTCCCCCCCTATGGCTGGATGGCGCCCTGCAGATGCTGGGAAACGGCGTGGTTCCACTGATGCTGATCTCGGTAGGCCTCAGCATCCGCTTTGACAGCTGGAAACCCTCCTATTTTCCTGCGATCCTGCAGGTGGTGATCATTCAGCTGCTGTTCGCGCCGCTGGTGGTGCTGGGATTGAGTTCTGTGATCGATATGCAGGATATCATCCGCGACGGTGTCATTCTTGAAGCCGCCATGCCGTCCATGGTGCTTGGATTGGTTCTGTGTGATCGTTTTGGACTGGAAACCGCTCTCTATGCAACCGCAGTGACAGCGACGACCTTCGCATCACTCTTCACCCTGCCCCTCTGGTACAGCTGGCTGCAGGTCTTGTAGAGGGGATAAGGCGTCTTTCAGCATTCCCATGCTGGAGCATGGGAACGAGAAAAAACTTAAAGGTTGTTAACTTATTCAGAATAGCGCGCCCGCCCCTGTTTATGCGAATCCCGTGCGTAATAGCGGGCTCCTCCACGCGGCACCACCACGATGCCTGACTCAGTGACCTTGTAACGCTTGCGATCCTCCTGAAGATCAAAACCAATACGCGCTCCGGGTTCGATGTTATTGTGGCGATCCACGATCACATTGCGTAATCGGGCCCCGGCGCCAATGTTCACATAGTCCATGATAATGCAGTTTTCCAGCTCGGCCCCCTCTTCCACCACAGCCTCGCGACGTATGATGGTATTCCTCACCCTGCCGCCATTGATCAGGGTGGCAGCGCCCAGCAGGCTGTTTTCGATCTCGCCGCTGATCACCCGTGCAACAGGCCCCTGGTAGTTACTGGATAGTATCGGCCAGTCCGTGTTGAAGACATCGAGCCGGGGTTCAAGTCCCATCACGTCCACATGCGCAGCCATATAGGCATCGATGTTCCCCACGTCACGCCAGTACCCCTGCTCTTCATAGGGCTTCAAGCCAGGCACATCATTGTCAGCGAAATTGTAGGCATAGAGCTTGTGGCTCTTCATCAATTTCGGCAGCACATCGTGGCCAAAATCCGTCTCTCCACGACTCCTGGCATCCTGCAGCGCCTTCACCAGTACATCCGCCTTGAAGATGTAATTTCCCATGGAGGCAAAGGCGCGAGCAGGGTCACCTGGCATATGCGCCGGGTTTTCCGGCTTCTCCTGGAATTCGCAGATGCGACCGTCATCTTCGGTGGCTATAACGCCGAATTCGGTTGCCTCCTGCAAAGGCACGGGCAGTGCAGAGACTGTGACATCCGCATTGCGGGCATTATGGAAGTCCACCATCTGGCGTATATCCATACGGTAGATATGATCGGCGCCGAACACCGCCACCAGATCAGGATCATGGTCCTCGATCAGGTTCAAGTTCTGGTGCACGGCATCTGCGGTCCCCTGAAACCAGCTCTCTCCCTTTTTCATCTGCGGCGGCACCACAGTAATGAACTGATTTGGAAGCATAGGCGATAATCGCCAGGCTTTTCGAATGTGCTCGATAAGGGATTGCGAGCGGTATTGCACCAGCATATAGATGGTGGTGATCCCGGAGTTGACGAAATTGCTCAACACGAAATCTGCGATTCGATAACGAGCGCCGAAGGGCACCGCGGGTTTGGAACGTTCGCTTGTCAGTGGCTGCAGGCGCGACCCCTGTCCTCCTGCCATGATAAAAGCAATGACGTTTTGGTCTCTCATTGTATTCCTCACTCTTTTAGCAAAATCAAATCTCAAACTGACGAGGCATGAAAGAGATCTTTTTCTCTCGCCAAGCTTCCGCGTCCTGCTCACGCCCCTCACCTGCGTCCATGCAGGCGAAGACGCCAAGGCCGCAAAGGTTTTTGTTGGCGTGCTTTGCGCCTTTGCGAGAGTCAATATTGAAATTTGACTCATTTGGAAAGATGTTGGCCACACAAGGATTCTAGTGTAGCAATTACTAATCGTCTCTTCCGATCACATGAAGCTCTTGCCATAGTCGAGTTCCGGCAAACCATGGTAAGCAGCGATTGACTGACCGATATCGGCGAAGGTATCTCGCAAGCCCAGCGAGCCTGGCTTGACGCTCTTGCCGTAGAAGATGACGGGGATATGTTCGCGGGTGTGGTCTATTCCCTTCCAGGTGGGATCACAACCGTGATCCGCTGTCAGCACCAGTACATCGTCATCATCCATCAACTTCAGCATCTCCGGCAGGCGCTGGTCGAAGTACTCCAGAGCAGCGGCATAACCGGTGACATTGCGGCGATGACCGAAATCCGCATCAAAGTTGACGAAGTTGGTGAAGATAATGGTCTGGTTACCAGCCCGTTTGAGCTCGCCAAGACTGGCGTCAAACAACTCTTCAAGCCCCGTTGCCCTGGTCGCCCTGGTGATGCCACTGGCCGCAAAGATATCGGAGATCTTGCCGACACCCACCACCTCGCCGCCTGCCTCTTTCATCCGATCCAGCAGTGTCGGCGCCGGCGGCACGACCGAGTAGTCATGGCGGTTGCCGGTGCGTGCATAGTTGCTGCTCTCTGTGCCGATGAAAGGGCGTGCGATAACACGGCCGATATGGTATTTATCGACCAATTTCCGTGCTATGGCGCACAAATCATAGAGGCGCTGCAGGCCAAAACTCTCTTCGTGACAGGCAATCTGGAAAACACTGTCGGCAGAGGTATAGAAGATCGGCTTGCCGGTTTTGACATGCTCATCACCCAGCTGTTCGAGAATGGTGGTGCCTGATGCATGACAGTTGCCCAAGTAACCGGGCAGATTGCCGCGCTCGACCAGCTCGTCCAGCAACTCCTGCGGAAAGCTGTTCTCTCTCTTGTCGAAATAGCCCCACTCAAACAGAACAGGAACCCCTGTGATCTCCCAGTGACCACTGGAGGTATCCTTGCCGGTGGAAAGCTCTTTTGCAAAGCCATAGGCGGCGACGGGTTCGACAGAGGCATCCAGGCCCTCAGGGAAATAGCCGGAGCTTTCGGCGCATGCCTGGCCTATTCCAAGCCTGTTTAGATTTGGTATGTTGAGAGGCCCGCTGCGGCCATTGTTGGCATCTCCGCTGGCGCAGGCTTGAGCGATATGTCCCAGTGTACTGGCGCCAACGTCATTGAAGTTGCTGCCATCGTCACTATTGATGCCGATAAATTTGTCGGCATCCTCTGCTCCGCCGACCCCAAGCGAGTCGAGCAGTAGAATAATTGTGCGTTTCATTAGTAGCCTCCTGTATCGGCTGGTTGTTCGGCAAGATCCAGTTCCGCCAGCAGGCTCGCCAGCAGACTGGAAGCACCGAAGCGAAAGTGCTCAGCATTGACCCAGTCACTCCCCATGATCTCTGCCGCCAGATCCATATACTGCTTTGCAGCAGCCGCGTCACTAACGCCGCCGGCCGCTTTGAAACCAACTTCCGGGTTGCGATCCCTGATCACCTGCAGCATCACAGCGGCAGCCTCCAGGGTTGCATTGACCGGTACTTTGCCGGTCGATGTCTTGATGAAATCTGCGCCGGCATCGATGCAGATCTCACTGGCCGTACGGATCAGCTCAGGCGTCTGCAGCTCGCCCGACTCGATGATCACTTTCAGCTTCACCGCATCACCGCATGCTGCTTTGCATGCGCTAACCAGTTGCTGTCCTGTTGCGGAGTTGCCCGCCATCAACGCCCGGTAGGGAAACACCACATCCACCTCATCAGCCCCGTAGGCGACGCCTGCGCGGGTTTCGGCAACAGCGATGTCAATATCATCGCCGCCATGAGGGAAATTGGTGACTGTGGCAATGCGGATGTGACCACTGCCCTGCTCCCGCAGGGTCTTGCGGGCAATGGGAATAAACCGGGGATAGATACACACCGCCGCAGTATCGCCGGCAAGGGTGTGGGCGGCCTGGCACAATGTGATCACTTTCGCATCGGTGTCATCATCGTTCAGGGTGGTGAGATCCATCAGGGAAATCGCCTGACGCGCCGCCTGTTGTAGATCATTCATACTGTTCCTCCTATCTTTTTTCTGTAGGGGGGATAAGCGTCAGCTCATCCACCATCTTCTGGCGCGTTGGCCATTGGTGGATGCGGGCAGTGATTGTTCCCTACAATCTTACTGCACTTAATCCATCCGTGGAGGACGCAAAAAGACGCCTTATCCGCCCTACAACTGATTATTATCCAATTCCCGCAGCGCCACTGATAACCAGGAATAGCCCAACAAGGGTGGCGCTCATGAAGTTGGAGAGCGTACCCGCCATGACCGCTTTCAGTCCCAGGCGCGCGATGTCCGGTCTGCGAGAGGGAGCCATCACTCCCAATCCTCCAAGCAGGATAGCCATGGAGGAGAGGTTGGCGAATCCGCACAGCGCAACCGTGATAATCGCCTGTGAATGATCACTCATACTCTCTTTGACAGCAACAAAGTCGATATATGCGACAAATTCGTTGACCACCAGCTTTTGACCAAGAAAACTGCCCGCCTTCACAGCCTCTTCCCAGGGGATGCCGATGAGATAGGCGATCGGAGAGAAGAGATAACCCAGTATCTGCTGCAAGGTCAGATCTCCGTAACCGAAGATACCGCCCACCGCACCAAAAATGATGTTGATCAGCGCGATCAGTGCGATGAATGCAATCAGCATACCGCCCACATTCGCCGCCAGCATCAGACCCGAGCTGGCGCCCAGTGCAGCAGCATCGATGACGTTGACGGGATGATCCTCCTTGAACTCATCCTCTTCAGTGACATCCTGCGTGTGGTCATGGGGTGTCTCCGTCTCCGGCACCAGCAACTTGGCCATCAACAATCCGCCCGGAGCAGCCATAAATGATGCTGCCACCAGGTAGTTGAGATCGATGCCCAGCGAAGCATAACCGGCCAGCACCGCGCCCGCCACGGACGCCAGGCCGCCGGACATGACGGCGAACAGCTCCGACTGTGTCATTTTTCTGATGTAGGGCTTGACCACCAGCGGCGCCTCGGTCTGACCGACAAAGACGTTGGCCGCTGCAGACATCGACTCGGTGCGGCTGGTGCCAAGCATCTTCTGCAGGGCTCCACCGAAGATCTTGATGACTAGCTGCATGACGCCCATGTAGTAGAGCGCCGCCATCAGGGATGCAAAAAAGATGATGATCGGCAGCACCTTGAAGGCGAACACAAAACCGCCGCCGCCAAATACCTCGAACATTTTGTCGCTGACGAGGCCGCCGAAGAGAAAGGCAATGCCTGCATTGGCGCTGTCGATCACCGCCTGAACGCCATTGGAAATAGTTTGTAGAATACCCGCGCCGGAGGAGGTGAGAATGACGAAAGCTCCAATTGCCGCCTGAAGAGCGAAAGCCCCGCCGACTGTTCGCAGCCTGATCGCCTTGCGGTCACTCGAGAATATGACGGCGATCAGAATGAGTGCTGCAACCCCGACAAGCGCCATGAGAATTTGCTGCATTATTGCTCTCCTTATTTTGTGTAGTTATTGAATGAATTACTGGAAATTCATAATTATCGTTATGGGGTTTGATATTGCTCCCTTGAAAAAGCGTTGTCCAGAATTAATTTGGCAGAAAAACATAGTTTGCAGTTTGCAGTACAAACATGAAACAGAAATTGCATATTGCCAGCTTTCTATCGCTGCCAACTGCAAACTGAAGACTGCCAACTTTTTTCAAATGATGACTGCAAAGGTGGCCAGTATCAT
>DAOUQU010000032.1 GCA_030625445.1 Gammaproteobacteria bacterium | reverse complement strand
CTGGCGCAGTACAGGCAGGAACTCGTGGAAAACCCGCTCTCCCTGGTGGATAAAGTCAAAGCCTCACCGGTACAGCGCGATGGTGAGTTGTACGGTTATCGCCTGCGGCATGGAAAGGACCGCAAGCTGCTCACGAGTGTTGGCCTCAGAGCGGGAGATATCCTGCTGGATGTCAATGGCATCCCGATCACAGATCCGGGGCAGTTAAGTGAAGTGATGGAGTCTCTGGCTTCGGGCAACATGATATACCTGAAAATTGAGCGCGGTGGCAAACTGCGTGATTTGAATGTCGTAGTAGAGTAAATGAATTGATGAGACGATTTCTTATATTGGTGTCTGTAATCCTGTTAACTGCTGTGCCGGGAGGGGCAGTGCTGGCCGAAGAGCGGGTTACGATCAACTTCAAGGACACGGACATCCGCGAAGTTGCTGAAATGGTCTCCAAAGTGACTGGCAAAAATTTTCTGATCGACCCGCGTGTCAAGGGCAAGGTGACAGTGATCTCGGCAGAACCCATCGATGGTGAGCAGCTCTATTCGACCTTCCTGACAATTTTGAAAACACACGGTTTTATCGCCGTTGATCAGGGCACTCTGGTTCAAATCCTTCCAGCCAGCGGCGAGCGGGAACACGCTGCCTTCAGTGAGAGTGTGCGCTCTGATATCTCCAATGATATTGTCGAAGTTCAGGTCATTCCGGTTAAGCATGTTCCGGCTGTACAGATGGTGCCGATTCTGCGTCCCCTGGTGGAGAAAGAGGGCCATTTGGCCGCGCATGCCAACTCCAACAGTCTGATCGTTGCAGCCAGCCGCCGCACCATCAACAAGATCCACGATATGCTTGAGACGCTGGATCAGGCGGCGGAATCCCAGATCGACACCATCAAACTGCACCATGCAGACGCCACCGAGGTCGTCAAGACGTTGCAGACACTGGTCGCCGCCGGGACCGCAGCAGGAGGGAAAGGCGCCGGTAGACAGGGCGGCCAAAAGCTGGTGGCCGATACCCGCACTAACTCGGTGCTGGTCTCTGGCAACAAGGGCTTTCGGGAGAAGATCGCGCGTATCATCAGGCGTCTCGATTCGCAGGTCAGAGATACCAGGAACATCCATGTTGTTTCCCTGAGGTTTGCGGATGCGGCGGAACTGGCACCGATCATCGAGAAGCTGGCATCAGAGCGAAGCGCCCCTGCTGCTGCGAAAGGGAAGCCAGGTAGTGCAAATAGTCAACTGACATCGGTGCAGGCCGATGAGCAGACCAATAGCCTGATCATCACCGCCCGCCCGGACAAGATGCGCGACTTGCGGAGTATTATCAAACAGCTGGATGTCAGGCGCTCCCAGGTGCTGGTTGAAGTCATTATTGCCGAGTTGTTCCGCGTCAAAGATGCCGAGCTGGGTATTCAATGGATTGGCGCCAACAATGATCTGCTTGATGCTGCTGGTGGCCTTATTGGAACTGGTGACGATGATCTGGGTGATGATTCGGGATTCAAACAATTTTCACAACTCGGTGTCGGTTCGATTGCAGGATTGATCAGCGGCGGCGACTACTCCTTTCTCGCCCTGGCGAGTGCGCTCGACAACGATTCAGATGTCAACATCCTCTCCACCCCGAGCCTGCTGACAATGGATAACGAAGAGGCGGAAATCACCGTTGGCCAGGAGGTGCCTTTTGTGACCGGCTCCTATACGGGAGTAGGCAACAGCACTCTCCCGAGTAATCCGTTCCAGACGGTCGAACGTAAAAATGTTGGTCTGACCCTGAAGATCACTCCGCAGATCAATGATGGCGACGCCGTGAAGCTGACCATCGATCAGGAGATCTCCAACATCAATCAACAGCAAACGGCAAATCTGGGCCGCGGCGAGATCATCACCAACCAGCGCACCATCAAAACCAGTGTGATCGTAAATAATAAAAGCATTCTCGTACTGGGCGGGTTGATCGACGACGTGGTGACCGAGACAGAGCAGCGCGTCCCTTTTATTGGTGATATCCCGATACTGGGAGAGGTGTTCACCCATCGCGGTACAAACAAGTCCAAACGCAACCTGATGCTCTTCATTCAGCCGACGATTCTACGCAATAACAGCCAGAATCTGCATGCAACCGGAAAACGTTATCGTGAGATGCGTGAGGCTCAGTTGGACGTGTACCAGAAAGGCGTACCCTTGATCGGGGAGGCTAATCAGCCGCTGTTGAAACCACGCGACAGCAGGGGGCATGTCATCGAGGATACGAGAATGATCCCGACGCCGGAGTCTGTCTACATCGAAGAACAGGAATTCGAATTCTGGGCCCACTGATGGAAGAGACAATTACAGCGGAACCTGTTGCTGTCGACCCGGACGATATTGCTGTCGTTGATGTCACTCCGCAGCAGAAGCATCTACCCTATGCCTTCTCACGCCGCTACGGTCTCATTCTGGATCAACAGGATGGGCAGTTGGTGATCATCGCCCGGCCGGACTATACCCCGCATCATTTCGCGGAAGTGCGACGTTTTCTGGGAAAAGCAACGCAACTTCAGGTTGTTGAGGAGCAGCAATTCAACCGTCTGCTGCAGGCTCAGCAGGAGCAGAGTGCGACCTCGGCGATGAGTGATGTTGAGGGCCTGGGTTCAGAGCTGGATCTGCATCGCCTGGTTGACGAGATTCAGGAGCCGGAGGATCTGCTGGAGAGCGCGGACGACGCCCCCATCATCCGCCTTATCAATGCACTCCTGACCGAAGCGATTCGCATCAACGCCTCGGATATTCATATCGAGCCCTATGAAAGCAGACTGCGCATCCGTTTTCGCGTCGATGGTTCTCTCAAAGAGGTGCTGCAGCCGGAACGTAAACTGGCGCTGCCGATTATCTCGCGTATCAAGGTGATGGCAAAACTGGACATCGCCGAGAAGCGCCTGCCGCAGGATGGGCGCATCTCCCTGAAACTGGGCGGCAGGGCAGTGGATGTGCGTGTTTCGACCATTCCCTCTGCAAATGCCGAGAAGGTGGTGATGCGTCTGCTGGACAAACAGGCGGGAAGACTTGAATTAAAACACCTCGGTATGCCTGAAGATATCCGCAACCGTATCGAGATGGAAATCCAGCAGCCTCACGGCATTCTGTTGGTAACTGGTCCGACCGGCTCGGGTAAAACCACCAGCCTGTATGCCATGCTCGGCAACCTCAATGACCAGGTACGCAACATCATGACGGTCGAGGATCCGATCGAATACTATATCGACGGCATCAACCAGACGCAGGTCAACAGCAGCATCGGCATGACGTTTGCCGCCGGCTTGCGCTCCATTCTGCGTCAGGACCCGGACGTCATCATGGTCGGCGAGATCCGCGACCTGGAGACAGCCGAGATTGCCGTACAATCAAGTCTCACCGGGCACATGGTCTTCTCAACCCTGCACACCAATACAGCCATCGGCGCCATTACACGTATGCGTGACATGGGGATCGAACCCTTTCTGCTCTCATCGAGTCTCAACGCCGTCATGGCGCAAAGACTGGTGCGGCTGTTGTGCGAAGAGTGCAAGGAGGAGAGCGTTGCTGATGAGGCGGAGTGCCACCTCATGGGGATTGATTTTGCTGACGCCCCTCTTATCTACAAGGCCAAAGGGTGTCGCAGCTGCGCTTACAGCGGTTATTACGGGCGCACGGGGATCTACGAATTTATTCATATCGATCGTGCACTGCAGCGCCTGATCCACTCCCAGGCCAGTGAGCAGGAGATGCAGGAGCACATCCGCAGTAAAAGCGACACCCTCCAGCAGATGGGTCTATCCCTGGTGCTGGAGGGCCGCACATCCCTGGATGAGGTTGTGCGTGTTGCCGGACTTGAAGAAGACGACTCTCACGGGGAAGCCTAGTGCACCATCAAGGTTGGTTTGATGGGTTCAGCGTTACAGTGGTGCTTCGCAACAAGGCGCAGCTTGCAGGTAATGGCCATAGTCCTTGCCAAAAGCTGAAACGCAGTGGCGGAGCACCACTGCAACGCCCGAAGGGTTGGCCTGTCAACGTCCATAGCTGCGTTACGCCTCTTGCAAAGGACCAAGCCATTTGCTGTGAGACGCGCCTTGCCATGGGCGCTGACAGACCAACTGAATACCTCAAACCAACCTTGATGGAGCACTAGATGCCCGCTTTTTCATGGCAGGCTCTGGATCAAAAAGGGCGCATACAAAAAGGTGTGTGGGAGGCGGATTCGCCAAAACACCTGCGGCATCGCCTGCGCAATGATGGAATGAATCCCGTCTCCATGGAGGAGGTGCAAGGCAATCGCCGCCGCCTGACGGGAGCGAAGACGACAAAAGAGAAAAAGAGCTCTGCTGTCGATCGTCGTTTCAATCCGACGGATCTCTCCATGTTCACCCGTCAGCTAGCAACCCTGCTGCGTTCGCGTCTGCCGGTCGAAAAGGCGCTGGGTGTGCTCTCCTCGCAAAGCAACAAACAGTGGCAGCGACATCTTTTGACCGCCCTGCGTTCGCGGATCACAGAGGGATCGTCCCTGGCAGATGCATTTCGCCAGTTTCCGCAGGCCTTTCCCGAATATTATGCTGCGACAGCTGAGGCAGGCGAACAGTCAGGCAATCTGGAAATCGTGCTGGAACGTCTGGCTGATTATGCCGAAGAGGCGAATCTCACCCGTCAGAAGGTGAAACTGGCGCTGATCTATCCGGCCGTGGTCAGTATCGTGGCGCTGCTGGTTATCGTCGGACTGCTGGTGTTCGTGGTGCCGAAAATGGTGGAGACTTTTGAGCACATCGGTCAGGAGTTGCCTCTGCTGACGCGCGTCATGATCAGCATCAGTGACTTTCTGCAGCACTATGGCGTGTTTCTGCTGCTGGGAGTGGTGCTGCTTGTTTTTCTGTTCTCTTCCGCCATGAAGCGCCAGGGGTTCAGAAAGAGAGTGCAGCTTTTTTTATTGAAACTGCCGCTGATCTCCCGTGTTATCCGCGAGGTCAACACCTCCCGGTTTCTGCGTACCTACGGAATTTTACTGCATAGCACCGTCTCGGCTACCCAGGGGATGATGATTGCTGCGCATGTACTCGCAAGCCTGCCGATCCGTGATGCCCTGATGGATGCATCCAGACGTGTCAGAGAGGGTGCCAGTATCGGCAACTCGCTGACAAACACCGGCTATTTTTCACCCATGACGCTGAACCTGGTCGCCAGCGGCGAAGCGGCGGGGAACCTGCCGGAGATGCTGGAACGCGCCGGCGAGGGACAGGAGAGAACGCTGCAGGCGACCGTCTCATCATTAGTCGGTATTCTTGAACCATTGATGATCGTCGTCATGGGCAGCGTGGTGATGCTGATCGTGCTGGCCGTGCTGCTGCCAATATTCAAGATGAATAGTATGGTTTAGATAGGTTTTAGGTTTTAGGTGGTTAGGTTTTAGGTGTTATGTTTTAGGTTGGTGACTTAACACCTAAAACCTCTCTTGACCTGGTTCCCACGGTCCTCCGTGGTAACCCATACCCGGGTATGAAATATCCGGGGTAGTTGAACATCCGCGTAACATGGTATGCATTCCCACGCGGGAGCGTGGGAACGAGGATTGAAATTAATAACATTTTGGGAAGTAAATAATGAAAAGTCGAAACAGAAGAGCGCAATCCGGTTTTACACTCATCGAAATCATGGTGGTGCTGGTTATCATTGCCATCATGGGTACCTTTGTTGCTGTTGAAGTGATGGACAAACCCGAACAGGCGCAGTTGACCAAGATTAACAGCGATATCGATACCTATGGTGCAGCGCTGGATTTTTACAAGCTGCAGAATTATCAATATCCAACGACGGAAGAGGGACTTGCCGTGCTGGCCCCGAAACATATCAAGAAGATGAAAAAGGATCCCTGGAAGCGGGACTATCTCTACTCCAGTCCGGGCAGGGATGGCAGCGATTATGAAATCTACACCCTCGGCCGGGATGGCCTTGAAGGAGGGGAGGGGATCGACAGCGACATCAGCAGCTCGACCCAGGAATAACTCATGAGGCGGCGTCAACGGGGGTTCACCCTGATTGAAATCCTTGTTGTGATGTCGATTATTGCCGTGATGGCATCTCTGTTTGCGCTCTCGGTCCAGGGGCGGGATGACGATGATGTCGTCGATGAGGTCATTGATGCCTTTATCCGCGAAGCCAATTACGCGCGGGAGGAGATTATGTTCCGTCGTTTTCCGATCGGGATTTATCTCTATAACGGCGGTTATGCCTTCTATACCGTTGCAGAAGTTCAGCGCAAGGATGAAACAGAGGAGCAGCAGCGTGAGGTACTGTGGAAACCATTGAGGAACCGCCTGTTAAAACCGCATCGTTTTCCCGATGGGCTCTCGCTGATTTTTTACCAGGAGACATCGCAGACGCCGGTGGCGCTTGAAAATGAAATTCCCGACGAGGTAAAGCCCCAGATTGTGTTTGTCGCCGATACCGATGCGATTCCTTTTGAGCTGCTGTTCTCCTATGGTGAGTCGGAAAAACAGAGTGTTGTTCGCTACCCCTCCGGAAAAGTCAGGAAGAGAGATGAAGCCTGAATTAAAACTCCCCCCTCACCCTAACCCTCTCCCGGGGGAAGAGGGGATGGCCGCAGGGTTTACACTGCTCGAAGTGATGATCGCGCTGAGCATTGTCAGCATTGCCCTGGTCGCGATTATCGGTCTGATGGGAAACTATGTGCGAAATCTTCAGGGCCTCCAGGAGCAGACCTTTGCTCACTGGGTGGCAATGAACAGGGTGGTTGAGCTGCAGTTGGCAGATGCCTGGTCGGAAACATCAAAAGAGAAAAAAG
Organism: Gammaproteobacteria bacterium; assembly: GCA_030625445.1. Classification (GTDB taxonomy): domain Bacteria; phylum Pseudomonadota; class Gammaproteobacteria; order Chromatiales; family Chromatiaceae; genus Sva-25. Next base: position 3,639 of record DAOUQU010000032.1, on the reverse strand, counting down.
GCGAGGATGAAACATCTTTGTTTCCGATGCGATGGATACAGACTACCTCTGAGACGCCTTATGAACAGATGCGCAAAGTTGAAATCGAAGTCTACGACCAGCAGGGTGACGAGTCATTGACCCGGCTCACGACCTATGTCGGCCGTGAAAGCAGGTGGTAGAGGAAGGTTTTAGGTTTTAGGTTTTAAGTTTTATGCTGTTAGCCGATTATAATCCCCTCTCCCTTTGGGAGAGGGTTAGGGTGAGGGGAGTTTAAAAGCTGTTTGAATATGAGAACAAAAGGCTTTACCCTGATTGAACTGTTGGTGGCTGTAGCCATCTTTGCCGTCATTTCATCGATTGTCTATGGCACGTTGAGCAATATCCTGCTGCTTGATCAGGGCGCCAGAAAAAACCTGCAGTCACTTGCGGATCTGCAGCGTGTCATGACCCTGGTTGAGAGAGATCTATTGCAACTTGCTCCACGCGCGGTTATCAATGAATTCGGCGACCGGGCAGACGCCTTCCAACTCAGGGAGACCCCGTCACTGGTGCTTGAGTTTACTCGTGGTGGTTACCAGAATCCGGGGCAGCTGCTGCGTTCAACATTGAAGCGGGTGGCTTACAGCATCGAGGACGAGGCATTGATTCGGAAAACCTGGGCAGTGCTGGATCGCGCATCTCAAACAGAACCGGAGCATGAGGAGGTGCTGATCGAAGGGGTCACAGAGATGAGCATTTCAGCCTGGAGCAAGGAGTGGCAGACGACCTGGCCACCACAGAAACAGGAGCAGCCCGTGGATACCCAACTGCCCGCTGCTGTTAAAATCGAGATACAGCTGGAGGAGTATGGCAAGTTTGTCATGGTGATTCCTGGCCCGGGATCAACATGATGCGCCAGAGAGGCGTCGCTTTGATTACCGTACTGGTGGTTGTCGCCATTATTTCCGGAATCGCCTCGTCGGTTATTCTGGAGCAGCAATTCGCGATACGCCGTACCGAAAATCTGCTGCATGGAAACCAGGGAATCCTCTACCTCCTTGCACTCGAGACCTGGGCCAAAGAGGTCTTGGTCGTAGATACCCGCAAGAGTGCGGCAAGCGACCATCTGGACGAGGAGTGGTCAAAGGCAATACCTCCGATGGCGGTAGAGGGCGGCAGCGTCTCTGGGAAAATACATGATCTGCAGGGGTTGTTCAACCTCAACTCGCTGGTGGAGAAGACGGGCGAGGTCTCTGTTGCAGCCATGCAGCAATTCAAGTGTCTGCTGACAGAGTATGCCGGATCGAGTATATCGCCGGATCATGTTGCGGATGCAACCAAAGACTGGATAGATCCTGATCAGAATGTTGAAGCAGACGGCGCTGAGGATCTTGATTATCTGAGCCGGGATCCCGCCTACCGATCTGCCGGCCAACACTTTGTCTCTCCGTCAGAGCTGCTACTCATTGACGGCATGAGCTATGAAGCGTGGGAAAATATCCGTCCCTTTGTGACGGCGTATCCTGTTCTCAAGGAGGAGTCGTCCTATATCAATGTCAATACCGCACCGCTGGAAGTTCTGAAATGTCTCAATAGCGATGATGATTCACAGAGCATTGCAGGCGACATCGTGCAATACCGTGACGAGAGCGCTGCTTTTGAGAGTGGCGCCGAGCTGCTTGACTTCATCAAACAGAGCGGCGCCACGGATGCAACAGTGAAAACCTGGCGTATTGATGTAAAATCAGGTTATTTTCTACTCGCTTCAGCCGTCACATTCGGCAATCATGAACTCAGAATGCATCATCTACTGGCAAGAGAGCTGGAAAAAGATCGCGTGAAAGTGCTGATGCGGAGTTTTGGCGATGAATGGTGACGGCTCAGGAAAGTTTGCAGTCGTCAGTTGGCAGTCGTCAGCAAAACCTGGAATGAGAGTTTGCAGTCGTCAGTTGGCAGTCGTCAGAATAATCGGAAAAGAGAGTATGCGGCAGATGATTATCACACATGTTTTTGCTGCAAACTGCCTACTGCGAACTTTCCCTTAAAGAGTCGATTGAACTATGAATGTCTACTTTTTTGTACAGTTAACAGACGCTGATCTGAACCAGTGCCGCTGGCTGCGTTTTAATGAACGCACACCGGCGGGGCCGGTCTCCTATGGCGCGTTTGAAGATGCACTGGCTGCAGCTGAAGGGCATCACCTGGTTGTGTTTGTGCCATCGACAGATGTCAACCTGGCGACCATTGATCTGAAGGCGAAAAGTCACAGGCAGATGATTGCGGCTGTTCCCTACATGCTGGAGGAGGAGTTGTCGGAAGATGTCGAAAACCTTCATTTTGCACTCAGTACGATCGATAAAAAAGAGGGAAAGCAGCTTGTCGGTGTGGTCTCGGGCGAACTGATCGCCAAGCTCTACACGGCGATCACCGCGCACAGCTGCCTCTCCGCTGCTGTCGTTCCCCTGACTCTGTCGATTCCCTATGCCAGTGACACATGGTCGCTTTTTATTCAGGATGATGCGACAACTTTGCGCACCGGAGAGTATCAGGGTTATGGAGTTGACACCATCAACCTGGATGAGATTCTCTCTGTTGAAACAGCAGCATATCGACAGCAGCATGACCAGGACGTGGATCTTGTCGAATATGATTTCCGGGTGGATCCGAAACAGAAGGATACCCCGATGGAAGAGGGGCGTGCTGCCGGGGGAGAGGGTGAAGCCCTGGCCCTGATCGGCCGCTACTGGCTCGATCACCAGAGCATGCTGAATTTCCTGCAGGGTGTTTACCAGATTAAAACTCAAATGCCCGGTACGCTGAAGCAGTGGGTGATTGCAGCATCACTGATGGGCATCTCGTTGCTGCTGTTTCTGACGAATATGGCAGTTACCAACCACCAGTTATCCACTCAGAGTCAGCAGCTGGGAGAGTCAATGAACTCCATTTACACGGAAATCTTTCATGATGAACCTGCCAGTGAGCCGGCTGCCGCGATGCGTAAAAAACTTATCGGCCTGCAGGGTAGCCAGGGCGGTCCTGTCACTCCTTTTTTACACTTCGTTGCTGCGAGTGGAAAAGTTATCCTCAACGATCGGGAGAGCCGTATCGTCAGGATGAGTTACAACAACAAACAAATGAGTATAGACATTGAAACAACAGCTTTTGACAAGCTCGAAGCTCTGCAGCAGCAAATCGGCACCGATGCCATTATTGTCGATTTGAAAGCTGTGACGAATCATCAGGGGAAAATCAATGGGCGCCTGGTACTTGCCGAGGTACAACGCTGATGAAAGCCTGGTTTACGCAACTCTCACAACGAGAGCAGTTGATGGTGGCAGGTGCTGCTGCAGTGCTGTTGTGCCTGTTGTTTTATGCGCTGGTGATCGCACCGCTGCTGCACTCCAATACGCAGCTGCTGGATCAGCTTGAATCCCAAAAGAGCAGCCTTGGCTGGATGAAGAGTGCTGCATCTGAAGCGCAGTCATACCTCGCAGCAGGGAAAGCCAGTCACTCGGATGACAAGCGCTCCCTGATTGCCCGCGTCAGTACAGAGCTGAGAAAAAAACAGATTACCGCAATAAAGAGCCGTCCGGAGGGTGAAAAACGCCTCAACCTGGTCTTCGACGAAGTCAATTTTGTGCAGTTAATGGAGCGTCTGCAGTATCTGCAGACCACCTA
>DAOUQU010000191.1 GCA_030625445.1 Gammaproteobacteria bacterium | reverse complement strand
TCGGAGGGAACATCTCATGATGCCAAATGTCATCTGATCGTTGGCTGCCATCGTGGCCATCTCCAAACGTGCTTTACAAACCGTCTCTGGACGGGAGGAACAGGCGATCAGTGCTGCGTTGTATCTCCAGCGCCATGGCATCGATTCTGGCGCCGTGTTGCCTCTTCAAGATCGCCGCGAGTTCGGCCTGCTGTATCTTCAGTACTGCGATAATATCGTCACGCATCTCGTCCCTGAAGAGGGCCTCATCGATCTTGATAAAGACCTTGTCGAAGGCAAACCATGCAACTGTGCCGGCGACGATCCCGCAGACTGCGGCCAATGGGCCGCCGGGCGTGCAGACCGCGGCGCCGCCAACCGCGGAGAGCAGCACTGAGCCGCCTTTTTTCACCGATGCCTTGCCGAGCAGGCCGGCTGCTGCGGCGAAGCTCTTTTTGGCGGCAACCTTGCCGACGACGGCTGCGGCGGCCTTTTTGGCCAATAGCTTGGATGACGTCACCGCAATCAAGGCGCCGCCTCCGGCAGCGGTTGCTGCTCGTATCTGGTCGCGTTCAAGGTCGCCGAAGGCGGACAGATCCAGTTCGCCGAGGCCGCAGGGTTGGGCATCGATGCTGACCCTGGCCTGGTGGCCGAGGCGCTGGTGCAAGGCGGACATCTGTTGTTCCGAGGTTTCGACAATGGCCTGGTTGGCGCTGGCCAGGCGGTCGCCGAAGCGGTTGTTGGTGAACAGTCGGCTTTCCAACTCTTCGGTCATCAACTCTCCCAGGTCGCCGGTGGCAACGGCCGCCAGGCGTTCGTACTCGCCGATGACGGTAAAATACCAGTCGAGGTAGTGGTCGACGCCCCGTTCGACATCGATGAACAAGCGCTTCAGGTCGGAGTCTACCCGCCGCCCGGCGTCACGCTTCGAATCGGCGCGGGCGCTCTCTATTTCACCGTCGAACTGCTCTGTGAGTTGGTTCAGTACGGCCTGGTCCGGTTGACAGGGATTGATCCAACTGACTACTTTTTGCGCTTCTCGCTGCAGTTTCTGCGGGTCGAAGCCCTGGAGTTTGAACGCGGCGTACAGATAGGGGACGGCCAGGATCAGTATCGTGATGACGAAGGCCTTGGAGAAGCTGCTTTCACCGGTGAGGGTCGCAAGGCGCAGTTTGCGCGCATCGAGCAGGCCGACGATGCCCAGTTGGAAGCGGGTGAAAGCGTAGGCGAAGATGCCTGCCTGCAGCAGCAACAGCCCCCAGGCAGCAAGCCGCAGTTGCGCATCTGGCAGCTTCGGGATGACGATCTGCGACAGGTGCGAAGTGAGTTGTGCGCCGCTGGCCAGCAGGCCGACCAGGTAACCGGAGAGCGGACAGGCGGCCATCGAGGCTTGCTCGCTGAAGGCGGCCTCGGCAACCCTGTACCAGGTCATGTCGCGGGTGTCGGCGACAGCGACCACAAAGAAATCGAGCAGCAGAAAACCGACGCTCAGGAACAACAGATTGAACAGCAGCATTGGCCAGCGTCGCACCAGCACTCCAAGCTGCTGCTCTCGTATCTGGCTGGCCATGCGTCGCCGTATCGGGCCGACCATCAGGGCCAGCAGCAGCACATCGGCGGCCAGCAGCCACCAGTGCTGCGGTTTCAACAGCGCGCTGAAGCCGAGTAGCACCAGGGCCCATGCCAGGGCGACGAAGACCTGCAGAGCGCGGGTCAGGCGGCCGGACCATAACCAGCGGCGGATGTCACTCTCTGCGGTGGTCGCCCGCGCCAGAATCGCCCGCCGTTGGAACAGCAGATACTCCTGCTGATAGTGCCAGATCGGCCAGGCGATGATGGCGGCCAGGAACAACAGGCTCCAGCAGGGAGAGTCCAGCAGGCTGTGGGCAAGCAGGAACAGTAGCGCAGTTGCCAACGGCATCGCCAGCAGGCGGGAGGCGACGGAGGCGGTCGTCGTTGGGGCGGGTTGCTCGGTGGGTGCCGGGCCCTGGGGCATGGTCGTGGCCTATTTTGGTTGCCGGAGTGTTTGCTGGTCAATATCCTAACCCGATCCGGTCGGGAAGTCAGGGTAAAAAACCGGCGGATGCTGGTAGCCAGAGCAAGTGAATCCATCATGATGTAGATGATGGCGGGTATCAGGCGTCCCATGATATTGGCGCTGTCTTTGACCTGGTCTCGATTGATGCTGCTATTCCATGTCGCCCCGCCATGGATCAGCGTGGCGGTGTGCTCGTTCGGCGTTGGAATTTGATCATTCCTGACGTACATGCGGAAGGTAAGGGAAGCTGATGAATATTCAGATAAAGTATAACCGGTAATTTATGGAGATTGGATGTGGGAGTGGTCGTCTGACCACGATAAAAATATGATTTTGAACCACAGATGAACACAGATGCACATGGATAAGAGATGAAAACAGAGCGAGGCCATGCTTGAAAGTTAGAATTCACACCAGCATCAGTGAAGTTCCTGCTGCATCCTGGAATGCGCTGGTGCGGGATAATAACCCTTTTCTGCGCTATGAGTTTCTCAATGCGATGGAGAGGCATGGTTGCGTCGGGGAGAAGTTTGGCTGGCTGCCCCGGCATATTGCTGTGTATGAAGATGATTTATTGATCGCCGCCATGCCGCTGTATGAAAAACACAACTCCTACGGTGAGTTTGTGTTTGATAATGCCTGGGCCGATGCCTATGAGAGAGCGGGCAGGACGTATTTCCCCAAACTGGTGTCAGCCATTCCCTATACTCCGGCAACGGGGCAGCGACTGCTTTCGGTTGCGGACCGTGAAGAGGAGACATGGCCGCTGCTGCTGCGGACTGCATTGCGGTTTGCCGAAGAGAGCGGCGTGAGCAGTTTTCATGCGCTCTTTCCAGAGAGGCGGGAGCATCAGTTTTTTCAGCGGCAGGGGTTGTTAAGCAGGCATGATTGCCAGTTCCACTGGCACAACGAAAACTACCGGGACTTCGATGATTTTCTGAGTCGATTGGTCTCCAGAAAACGCAACAACATTCGTCAGGAACGACGCAAGGTTGCACAGGCAGATATCAATTTGCGGCTGATGGACGGTCACAGCGCAACGTCGCTTGACTGGCGAAATTTCAGCCGTTTCTATGAACAGACATTTGCCGAGAAGTGGGGTGTCGCCACATTCAATCTCGGTTTTTTTCAGGAACTGGCGCAGACATTGCCTGATCAGATTGTGCTGGTGCTTGCTGATGCCGGTTCAGGTTGTATTGCCGGAGCCTTGATGTATCGCAGTGATACCATGCTCTATGGTCGGCACTGGGGCTGCATCGAGCAGGTTGACGCTCTCCACTTTGAGGCATGCTATTATCAGGGCATTGAATATTGCATACGTCACGGGCTGCAGCGTTTCGAGCCCGGCGCCCAGGGCGAGCACAAGATAGCGCGTGGTTTTTTACCGACGCTGACCCGCTCCAGCCACTGGATTGCAGATGGCGATTGTCGTCAGCCGATCAGCAACTTTGTTGCACATGAGCGCCAGGCTGTGGCGGAGTATATGACGCAGCTTGAAAGCGCGAATCCATATAAAAAAGGCGTATGAAACCCTACTCTGAATCCTGCGATCAAAATCGCGACTCTATCCTTGCCGTCATTCAACCGCTGTTTTCCAATTGTAGTCAGCTGCTTGAAATTGGCAGCGGCACGGGGCAGCATGCAGTTTCTTTTGCGCAACAGATGCCGTATCTGATCTGGCATACCAGTGATAGAAGAGAGAATCACAGCGGAATCTCTATGTGGTTGAATGAGGCGGGCTTGCCCAATACCCGGCTGCCGCTTGCACTGGATGTCAGTCATGACCAGTGGC
>DAOUQU010000029.1 GCA_030625445.1 Gammaproteobacteria bacterium | reverse complement strand
ATGGGCGCCATATCGAGATAGGCCGCCACCTTGTCCATCAACTCGGTGGTCAAATAGCCATCGTTATGATCCTGCACGATGCGCAGCGCCGGCATCGAAGCCGACTGCTTCCATTCGGAGGGATATTTTGCAATCCACTTGTCGATCTCCGCACACACATCTGCCGGGAAAAGGGTTGATTTATCCACCTGCCTGCTCATCGGTCGATCTCCCCGAAGACGATATCCATGGTGCCGATAATGGCGACCACATCGGCGAGCATGTGTCCCTTCGACATCTCCTCCATCGCTGCCAGATGCGCAAATCCCGGAGCGCGCACCTTCAGCCGGTAGGGCTTGTTGGCTCCGTCCGAGATGATGTAGCAGCCAAATTCGCCCTTGGGCGCTTCAACCGCCGCATAGGCCTCGCCCGCCGGCACGCAATAGCCTTCGGTGAACAACTTGAAGTGATGGATCAGCGCTTCCATATCATCCTTCATGTCAGCGCGCGCAGGCGGCACAATCTTGTGATCGCCCAGCATCACGGCGCCAGGGTTGTTGCGCAGCCACTCGATGCACTGCTTGATAATATGGTTGGATTGGCGCATCTCCTCGATACGCACCAGGTAACGATCGTAGCAGTCGCCGTTGACACCGACGGGGATGTCAAAATCGACTTGATCATAGGCGGCATAGGGCTGCTTTTTTCGCAAATCCCACTCGACACCAGAGCCACGCAGCATCGGCCCGGTGAAACCCAGGTTTTTTGCGCGATGCGCTGAAACCACTCCGATATCAACGGTGCGCTGTTTCCAGATACGGTTATCTGTCAGCAGCGTCTCATACTCATCGATATAGCCGGGAAAACGATTGGTGAAGTCTTCGATAAAATCAAGCAGCGAGCCATCACGACCGGCATTGCGGCGCTTGATAGTCTGCTCGCTGGTCCAGCGATTCGCCGTATAACGCGGCATCTCGTCAGGAAGATCGCGGTAGACTCCTCCCGGACGGTAATAGGTAGCGTGCATGCGCGTACCGGAGACTGCCTCGTAGACATCCATGAGATCTTCACGTTCGCGGAAAGCGTAGAGAAACACTGTCATCGCGCCGACATCGAGCGCATGGGTTCCCAACCACATCAAATGGTTGAGAATGCGAGTGATCTCATCGAACATGGTGCGGATATAGCGCGCCCGCAGCGGCGCCTCGATACCCAGCAGCTTTTCGATCGCCAGCACATAACCGTGCTCGTTGCACATCATCGAGACGTAGTCGAGGCGGTCCATGTAGCCGATGCTCTGGTTGAAAGGCTTGCTTTCGGCCAGCTTTTCGGTGCCGCGGTGCAGCAGGCCAACATGCGGATCTGCGCGCATGACGGTCTCTCCGTCCATCTCGAGAATCAGACGCAGCACGCCGTGTGCAGCCGGATGCTGCGGACCAAAGTTGACCGTATAATTACGTATCTCAGGCATCGGCTTGCTCCGCCTCAGGCCCGGCTTCCGGCTCTGGTTCAGGTGGCTTCCAGCCCTCTTCATAGCGGTTGTCTTCACGGATGACGCGCGCCACCAGGATGCGCTGTTCGATGCTTACCGGCTCGTAGATGACACGCTTCTGTTCCGGGTCATAGCGCATCTCGACATGCCCCTCCAGAGGAAAGTCCTTGCGCAGCGGATGACCGACAAAGCCATAATCCGTCAGCAGGCGGCGCAGATCGGGGTGCCCCTGAAAGAGGATGCCGAAGAGATCAAAAGCCTCGCGCTCGAACCAGTTTGCCGCACTCCAGATATCCACCACGGAATCGATAATCGGAGCATCGGAATCCAGCAGCGTCTTGACGCGCAGGCGGTGATTCAGGGTTGTCGAGAGCAGGTGGTAAACAACGGCAAAACGATTTTTCGGATCAGCTGCAACAGCTTCCCGGCTGGCGCCCCGGCTAAAGCCATCATTATGCGTTGACCACTCGGTGCCGCCATAGGTCGAGTAATCGACGCCACAGACATCGATGCACTGCCCGAACTGAAATTTTCTGCCGTCATGCAACTGCTGCATGATTGTCAGCAGTTGATCACGCGGAACATCCAGGGTCAGTTCACCATAGGCGCGATGAACGACGACGCCATCGACCGAGCCAAAGGCTTCGCTCAGCCCATCAGCAAGTGTGTCGAGTCGCTCGTCAAGCGTCATGCTTCCATCCTGTCATTCTCTCTTTACTGTCCATTCTGCTATTAACGGGCAATGGTATTGGTGCGTCTGATTTTATTCTGCAGCTGAAGAATTCCATACAACAACGCCTCGGCCGTCGGCGGACAGCCCGGCACATAGACATCGACAGGAACGATGCGGTCGCAGCCGCGCACCACAGCGTAGGAGTAGTGGTAATAGCCGCCGCCGTTGGCACAGGATCCCATGGAGATCACCCAGCGGGGCTCCGCCATCTGGTCATACACCTTGCGCAGCGCAGGCGCCATTTTATTCACCAGGGTTCCCGCGACGATCATCACATCGGACTGACGCGGGCTGGGGCGGAAGACGATACCAAAGCGATCCAGGTCATAACGCGAGGCGCCGGCCTGCATCATCTCAACCGCGCAACAGGCGAGGCCGAAGGTCATCGGCCACATGGAGCCGGTGCGCGCCCAGTTGATCAATTTGTCTGCGGATGTGGTGACAAATCCCTCGTTGAGAAGGCCCTCTATTCCCATTCCAGCGCTCCCTTGACCCACTCGTAGATAAAGCCAACCACCAGAATCCCCAGAAACAGCACCATCGCCCAGAAGCCGACCATGCCGATCTCCTTGAGCACCACGCCCCAGGGAAACAGAAAGGCAATCTCCAGGTCGAAAATAATAAACAGGATGGCAACCAGGTAGTAGCGCACATCAAACTTCATGCGCGTATCTTCGAACACCTCGAAACCACACTCATAGGGCGACACCTTCTGGCTGTCGGGCTTGCTGGTTCCAAGCACGAAGCCGAGGCCGACGACAACGCCGCCGATGATCACCGCGAGGGTAATAAAGACCAGGATTGGAAGATAGTTTTCGAGCATATCGGGTGGCTTTATCAGCAGGGCTGGTCACTAATTCAAGTTCAGAGTCCTAGCGCTACTAGCATTCATCACAATTATTACGTGAGACGCAGTCTACTGCCAACGGACAAACTCTGTCAAGCCGGGCAGAGACCGCATATTCACGTGTAATTCAGTAATTTAGTAATTACTTTTGCAGGCATAAAAAAACGGTATCATCGATGCTGATGATACCGCTCCAAATATGGTGCCGAAGGCCGGACTCGAACCGGCACGGCTTACGCCACTACCCCCTCAAGATAGCGTGTCTACCAATTCCACCACTTCGGCAAATATTCGATTATTCTGCACTCTGCTCTTTAACCTTCCCGACAGAATCAGCTGTTGCAGACTTGGCTTGCTCAGCAGCTTTCTCAATCTTCGCATCCACAGCAGGGGCATCAGATACGGGTATCTCCGGCATATCGGAAACTGCCTGCTCAACTTTTGCTTCGGGAATATCGGGCAAATCTGTTGGCGGGACGACTTTCACCGGGGCAGCTGCTTTAGCCGGCTCCGTATCCATCAGTCCGGGCTGCTGTTCCGACCCCTGCAGGGCGTACCAGCCAAGCGCCATTGCAATCACGAACCAGGCAGCCGCCAGCACCGCTGTCGTCCGACTGAGGAAATTCGCCGATCCGGTGGCGCCAAAGACCGTTGCAGATGCGCCACTGCCAAATGCAGCGCCCGCATCGGCGCCCTTGCCATGCTGCAGCAAGATCAGTGAGACCATCGCAATGGATGTCAGCAAAAAGAAAACAACGAGTACGCTTTGCATAATCTGGAGTCCCGACTCAGTTCGCCGCCAGCGCAATCGCCAGAAAATCTTCCGCTTTCAATGAGGCTCCACCAATCAGGCCGCCATCGATATCGGCCTGCGCAAGCAGCTCGGCCGCATTTGAAGCATTCATGCTTCCGCCATAGAGTATCTGAATCTTATCAGCGACCGTGGCATCGCTTTTTGCGACACGGGTGCGAATCGTCGCATGCGCCTCCTGCGCCATCTCAGGCGTTGCTGTTTTACCGGTGCCGATGGCCCACACAGGCTCATAGGCAATAACACCCTTGCCAAGCGTATCTATACCCACCCGCGTAATGACGGCCTCGATCTGCCGCACGACAACCTCTTCGGTAATTCCCTGCTCACGCTCCTCCAGAGTTTCGCCAATACAAAGCACAGGAATGAGGCCGGCGTTGATCGCAACCTCGAACTTCTCGGCAACAACCTCGTCATCCTCATTATGATAGGCACGACGCTCAGAGTGTCCAACCAACACATATTTACAAGCAAAATCATTCAGCATGGATGCAGAAATTTCGCCAGTGTAGGCCCCGGAATCATGTACAGAGAGATCTTCACCGCCCCATGTCACAGCTGAATCTTTCAGCAAATCCTGTACCAGCGGAATATGGATAGCGGGTACGCACACAGCGACTTCTGCTTTCGCAACATCCCCCATACCCGCCTTCACACCATTGAGGAGTGCTGTGACGCTCTCTTGCGAGCCATTCATTTTCCAGTTACCGGCAATCAGGGGTTGGCGCATATTGTTCTCCACTGCAAAAAATCTGTTTCAATCAAAAAATCTGGTGCCCGGGGCCGGACTTGAACCGGCACGGCCGCAATGGCCGGCGGATTTTAAGTCCGCTGCGTCTACCAATTCCGCCACCCGGGCAGGCTTTATGGTTCACTACTTAGAAGGTGTCCAAAAATAACTTACCGATCCTGCTTGCCCTGTTGTCCCTCTTCTGCGTTGCAGCAAAAGTCACATAACCCTGCTATGTTCCTCTTGCTGCGCCTTGAATACAAACAACATTTCTGCGCGATATCGGCAACTTATTTCTGGACAACTCCTTAATATGGAGGCTGAGAGCGGAATCGAACCGCTGTCCACGGCTTTGCAGGCCGCTGCATAACCACTCTGCCACCCAGCCAAAGGTGTGTGCTTCGCAAAGCAAAACCCCGTAGTTAAATACGGGGTTTCTATAATCTGGAGCGGGAAACGAGATTCGAACTCGCGACCCCAACCTTGGCAAGGTTGTGCTCTACCAGCTGAGCTATTCCCGCTGAAGGGTGCAGATTTTACGTTTTCAGGCGTTATTGTCAAGTATGTTTTTTTCCATCGCTGGATATTGCCTATAATTGATCTCACTTCATTATCTAATTCGTTCTGAGTTATAGGCGCAGAGAGCAAGTTGGCATCCTTTCAATCGTGGTCAGATGGCCACTCCAATAATTCAATACCAGATCAACAATGTAGGCCGGATAAGGCACTTTCACCGAAATTTGATTCAATGCAGGAAATTCCAGCGCCGTCATCCGGCTTTGTGTTGCCGGATTTCGCTTTCGCTCATCCGACCTACGGACTGCTTCCTGCACGGAGTTATTGAGAAGTCACAAAAAACAGGCGTAAACCCTTGACAATCCAATTATCCTGGACTATCGTCAAGATAACCTAGTAATTTACTTGGTTATTAATAATTATGATTAATAAAGCAAACCACCCATTGGAGAAACCCATGAATTACGATAATCCACAAAACCTGACAGGTCTTACCCTGGAGCCCGGCGACAAGCCCCGTTCAGTCACACACGAGCACATCAGCCAAAAAGCACAGCAAGCCGGTGTGGAACTCTCACCTGAGCACTGGAGTGTCATCGACTTCGTGCTGGATGTCTATGACAATTGCGAGGAGTGCCGCAGCGCCCGCAAAATGATGGCGCTGATGGATACAGAGTTTGAAGATGAAGGCGGCAAGAGGTACCTTTACGGCCTCTTCCCGCAAGGCCCTGTCACTCAGATTCATGACCTGGCCGGCATGAACTCCATGTGCAGTCAGCAGGACTATGGCTTCGGCACCAGCTTTTAAGCTATATCCTGTGTAAGGGTTAAATTAACCACAGATGCACACGGATATTTTGACATCTTTTAATCTGTGTTTATCTGTGTGCATCTGTGGAAAAAAACAGGGCGCAATGAGCCAGGCTTATTGCACCGGAACCATCAGCTCCGCAGAAAGCGGATAATGCGTGGTTCCAGCCAGCGATGGGGGAGCACGCTACCACCAATAAAACCGACATGACCGCCATATTTTGACAACTCCAGCGTAACATGCGGCGACAACTCCTCATTGCGGGGAATGCTCTCCTCGAACAAAAAGGGATCGTCCTGCGCCTGCAGGATCAACGTCTCGCATTGTATGTTTTTCAGATATTGGCGTGAACTCGACTGCCGGTAGTAGTCATCCGCGCTGCTGAATCCATGCAGCGGAGCCGTGACCTTGTCATCAAAGCTGTAAAAATCACGCAGCGTATCGACATCAACCGCCAATGGCGATGTTCGCTGCCGGAATTTGCGACGATAACTTTCTCGCAGCCTCTCCAACAGATAATTTTGATAGAGTCGCGAAAAGCCTGTCGATAATTTACGCGCCGCGTCGTCAAGTTGAAACGGGACGGAGACTGCAACGGCACGCTGCAGAGGTGGTTGCCCGCCATCTTCACCCAGCCATTTCAACAACGCATTTGCTCCCAGCGAGTAGCCGATCGTTGCAAAAACAGGTTTGCCGGTCACTCTCGCTGCATGTTGTACAACTGCGGCGAGGTCAGCGGTTTCACCGGAGTGATAAGATCGGTCGAGGCGATTGGGTTCGCCGCTGCAGCCTCGAAAATGCATAAAAAGGCCGTGAAAACCATGCTCCTGCAACGCCTGCATCATTGCGCCCGCATAGTGAGAATCAATTGACCCTTCGAGGCCATGCACAACCACCACGAGTGGTCCATCACCATCAAACCAGCGAAGATCCAGAAAGTCACCATCATCCAGATCCAGTCGTTCGCTGCGGCCATGCAGCGGCGTTTTTCCAAACCAGACAGGCCACAGAGTTTGCAGGTGCTGGTTTGCCAGCCACCAGAGGGGTTTAAATGTTGACGGGATAATCAATGAAATCTCGATCTGTCACTGCAGTTTGTCAAGATACTTTATGCCGCCAAGCTGCTTCATCTGCTTCAAGATCCAGCGCTGCTGCTTGCGCACTTTTTTGCCCGGCTTTGAGACCTTGTAGATTACCGGATTTGGCAGCACAGCAGCCAGCAGGGCGCATTGGTTTCTGGTCATTTTGCGCGGATCTCTGTGGAAAAATTTCCTGCCGGCCGCGTTGAGCCCATAGACTCCATCGCCGAACTGCGCGATATTCAGGTAGACCTCCAGGATACGCTGTTTTGGCCACATCCCTTCAATCAGCAATGTGATGCCCGCCTCCAGCGCTTTGCGCACATAGCTTCTGCCGCCCCACAGGAAAAGATTCTTCGCCACCTGTTGACTGATGGTGCTGGCGCCTCTCGCGCCATTCTGTTCGATTGCACGCTGCAGCTCCTTCAGGTCCAGCCCCCAGTGATCAGGGAAGCGCTGATCCTCTGCCGCAATCACCGCAAGAGCCGCGTTTTTTGGCATATCGTCCCAACCCAGCCACCAGTACCTCACCTCCCGGTGATGCTGCGGATCCTGCCAGGCGGCAAAACTCTGCTGCAGCATGAATGATGATGTTGGGATGGGAACCCAGCGAAACACCAGGATCAGCAGCAGCAACAGTGCAAACAGCAGCAGAAAACCCTTCAGCAGCCAGCCAAGGGTTGTTTTGATGATGCCTTTACGGCGGGATCTGCGTCGTCGTTTTGCCATTTCAAAAGCACAGAAAAATAAACCACAGAACACACGGACTACACGGAAAAGAAAACATTTTCACATAGTCGTAGGGTGCAATAAGCGCAGCGCATTACACCTCTCCATGCAGCGTAATGCATTGAGGTTGATGAGATGTCACTCGCGTACCGAAACACATTGAAAAAACAATTCCGTGTGTTCCGTGGTGAAAAAATGCATTAAAAGGCTATTCTGCCCGCATGTGCGGGAACAGCAGCACGTCCCTGATGGATGGTGCATCTGCCAGCAGCATCACCAGGCGGTCGATGCCGATGCCCTCGCCGGCCGTCGGCGGCATACCGTATTCCAGCGCGCGGATGTAGTCTGCATCGTAGTGCATCGCCTCATCATCACCAGCATCTTTCTCCTCGACCTGTTTGCGGAACCGCTCCGCCTGGTCTTCGGCATCGTTGAGCTCGGAGAAGCCGTTGGCAATTTCGCGACCGCCGACAAAAAACTCAAAACGATCTGTGACGAAGGGATCCGCATCGCTGCGGCGCGCCAGCGGAGAGACTTCGGTCGGATAGGCGGTGATAAAGGTCGGATTCATAAGACGATGCTCGACCGTCTTCTCGAAGATTTCGATCTGCACTTTGCCGAGGCCGTAGCTCTCTTTGAGCGGAATGCCGAGCCCCTCTGCAACGGCTCGCGCCTTCTCCACATCATCCAGCTGTTCTACGCTCACATCCGGGTTGAAGTGCAGGATCGACTCCTTGATCGTCATGCGTGCAAACGGGGAGCCGAAATCATACTCCTCACCCTGATAAGTGACGGTGGTGGTTCCCAACACCTCCTCGGTCAGATGGCGCAGCATATCTTCGGTGAGATCCATCAAATCCCGGTAATCCGCGTAGGCCTGGTAAAACTCCAGCATGGTGAACTCGGGATTATGGCGCGTGGAGAGTCCTTCGTTGCGGAAGTTGCGGTTGATTTCGTAGACACGCTCGAACCCGCCGACGACCAGGCGTTTCAGATAGAGTTCCGGTGCGATGCGCAGAAACAGCTCCATATCCAGCGCATTATGAAAGGTCGAGAACGGTCGCGCCGTGGCGCCGCCGGGAATGGCCTGCATCATCGGGGTCTCCACCTCCATGTAGCCGTGGCCATCGAGGTAGGTGCGCAAAAACTGCACCACCCGTGTACGCAGACGGAAGGTATCACGCGAGGCTTCGTTCATGATCAGGTCGATATAGCGCATCCGGTAACGCTGCTCCTGATCTGTCAGGCCATGAAATTTTTCAGGCAGCGGGCGCAGCGATTTTGTCAGCAGCCTGACGCTGTCGCAGCGTACGGAAAGTTCGCCCCTGTTGGTTTTTGTCAGCACCCCCTCTGCGCCGATAATATCCCCGATATCCCACTCTTTCTTGAATGCCAGATAGTTCTCTTCACCAATGTTGTCACGCGCGACATAGAGTTGCATGCGTCCGCTCATATCCTGCAGATTGGCAAAACTCGCCTTGCCCATGATGCGGCGGCTCATGATGCGGCCGGCGATTTTGACGCGCAGCCCCAACGCCTCTAACTCCTCTTTGGTTTTATCTTCATACTCGACACGCAGTTCGCCATTGACGACATTGCGGCGAAAATCGTTCGGAAAGGGATTCCCCGCTTCCCGCAGTGCCGTCAGGGTTTCACGTCGCTGGGCAATCAGCTTGTTTTCGTCTTGCGGGAGGTCGGTGGAGTTGGTCGAGTTGGTCATGATGGTGCTTGCAATCTGGTAGTGGAACAAGAAGTCGTGGATTATAACAGTTTGGTTTTAGGTTTTAGGTTGTTATGTTTTAGGTGGTTAAGTACGTAGCCTGGATTGCCGCGTCGTTCCACTCCTCACAATGACGATCCTAAAACCTAAAACGTAACAACCTAAAACTTTCCTTAAAACCTAAAACTTAAAACTTCCCTTGCAACCTCTTGATCTGATCACGAATATCCGCCGCCTCTTCAAACTCCAGATCCTGGGCGTAACGATACATCTGCTTCTCCAGATCCTTCACTTTTTTCATCATCTGCTTCGGCGTCAGTGATGCATACTCCGCGATCTCCTGTGCGACCCTGGCATACCTTTTCGCATTCATCGGAGCGCCCGGGGTAGCACCCTCGAGAATGTCCGCGACGCTCTTTTCGATCGATTTAGGGGTGATGCCATGCTCCCTGTTGAAATCGACCTGCTTTTGCCGGCGGCGTTCGGTCTCACTGATGGCGCGCTCCATCGAACCGGTGATTTTATCCGCATAGAGAATCGCCCTGCCCTCGACATTCCGTGCCGCACGTCCGATGGTCTGAATCAGCGATGTCTCCGAACGCAGAAACCCCTCCTTGTCGGCGTCCAGAATTGCAACCAGTGCCACCTCGGGCATATCCAGGCCTTCGCGCAGCAGGTTGATGCCGACCAGCACATCAAAGGCTCCCAGGCGCAGATCGCGGATGATCTCGACCCGTTCGACAGTATCGATATCCGAGTGCAGGTAGCGCACCCGGACATCATGTTCCATCAGATATTCGGTCAGATCTTCGGCCATACGCTTGGTGAGGGTCGTCACCAGCACACGCAGCTGCCTGGCGGCATAGCGATTGATCTCGGAGAGCAGATCGTCGACCTGGGTCGTAGCCGGGCGCACCTCCACTTCAGGATCGATCAGCCCGGTGGGACGGACCAGCAGTTCAACCACAGCGCCGGAGTGTTCGATCTCGTAGTCCCGCGGCGTCGCTGTCATGTAGATCGCCTGCGGCGAGCGCGCCTCAAACTCCTCGAATCGCAAGGGACGATTATCCAGCGCCGATGGCAATCGAAAACCATACTCCACCAGATTTTCCTTGCGCGACCGGTCACCGCGAAACATACCGCCGATCTGCGGAATCGTGACATGCGCCTCGTCGATCACTAGCAGCGTATCATCCGGCAGGTAATCGAACAGGGTCGGCGGCGGCTCTCCCGGCGCACGTCCGGAGAGGTAGCGGGAGTAGTTTTCTATGCCGGAACAGTAGCCCAGTTCAACCATCATCTCGATATCGAACATGGTGCGCTGCTCCAGGCGCTGCGCCTCGACCAGCTTGTCGAGCTTGCGCAGCTCTTCGAGACGCTGTTTCAGCTCCGCCTTGATCTCATCGATTGCCCCGAGAATGGTTTCCCGTGGTGTGGCATAGTGGGTTTTCGGATAGACCGAGTATCG
>DAOUQU010000062.1 GCA_030625445.1 Gammaproteobacteria bacterium | reverse complement strand
ACGGGTGAATGTCCACTGCTTATCATCTGAATCTGCTGCTGAATACCGGTAGCCGCCCCGCTTGAATGCCTTGATGCCCTCAGGAGTTTCAATCCTGTTGCGTAGTATAAAATCAGTCATCATACCGCGTGCGCGTTTTGCAAAAATGGCAATGACGCGGGTTTTGCCCTGCTTGGTCTCCTTGAAATTAATCGTCAGCAGACGCCCTTTCAGCAATTTTGGTTTAACCGCTTTGAAATATTCGTTGGATGCAAGGTTGATCAGCACCGGCTCCTGCTGCCGTTCCAGCAACTGGTTGAGGCTGTCGGTAATGCGCTCTCCCCAGAACTGATAGAGGTTGCTCCCTCCGGGATTAGCCAGCCTGGTCTTCATCTCCAGGCGGTAGGGCTGGATCAGATCGAGCGGACGCAGCGCGCCATAGAGCCCGGAGAGAATACGCAGATGCTGCTGTGCATACTGCAGATCATCCTCGCTGTAGGCATCCACCTCGATGCCGCTATAGACATCTCCCTTGAATGCAAACAGCGCCTGCTTGGCATTCTGCAAAGTAAAAGGAGTGGAGAATGAGCGATAGCGATCGACGTTCAGATTGGCGATATTCTTGCTGATGGTCATCAATTGCCGCAGTGAGTCAGCATCGATCTTGCGCAGTTCATCGATCAGCACCCGGGAATCCGCGAGTTGATCAGGCCGGGTGTAAATTGCGGTTGCTGCAGTTGTTTCAAACTCCTGCCCTTTGGACGGAGAGAGCGTAATGATCATAAATCCATTCCTGCCGATGAGATGTTGTTCTGATGAGCGGCAATTGTACCCTTGATGAAAGGATTTTTTGCCCCCGCTATCACTGCGGTCACTTAGCGATTGAAGATACAGACATAAATACATCGATGAATGCTACCCTTCAACAACTGGTATTGATAAGATCACTCTATTAATGCGTCAACAATAAACACAATGGAGCACCATGTCTCAAATCAGCACCTTTCAGAAACTCGAACAGTGGCTTCAGCAACAGGTGATCGGCCAGCCGACGCTTGTCAATCGACTGATCATTGCGCTGCTGGCGGATGGACATCTGCTGGTCGAAGGCGCTCCCGGCCTGGCCAAGACGCGCGCCATTCATGTTCTTGGCCAGCATCTGGAAAGCGACTATCAGCGCATACAATTTACGCCCGATCTGATGCCGGCGGACATCACCGGCACAGACATCTTCTCCCAGCAGGAGGGGAAATTCCACTTTCAACCGGGGCCGCTGTTTCACAACCTGATCCTCGCGGATGAGATCAACCGCGCACCGGCAAAGGTGCAGTCAGCGCTGCTGGAGGCGATGGCGGAGAGGCAGGTGACTGTCGCAGGAGTGACGCGCAAGCTTCCTGACCCATTCCTCGTCATGGCCACCCAGAACCCGATCGAGCAGGAGGGAACATACCCGCTGCCCGAGGCGCAGCTTGACCGATTCCTCATGCATGTGACCGTTGATTACCCGGAGAGGGAGCATGAGAAGCAGATACTGCACCTGGTACGCGGTGAAGTGCGCGAGCAGCTTGCTGACGAAGCGCCTGCAGAGAGAGGCGTCGTTACCGGGGATGACATCCATGTCGCCCGCCAGCAGGTGATCGAAACCTATCTCTCCCAGCCGGTTGAGGATTACCTGATTCAACTGGTGCTGGCGACACGAAAGCCTGAAACTTATGGCGAAGATCTTGCAGGCTGGATCTCATGGGGCGCCAGCCCGCGTGCAACCCTGGCACTGGATCGCTGCTCGCGCGCCCGCGCCTGGCTCGCCGGACGGGACTATGTCGGACCGGAGGATGTGCAGGAGATCGCGCATGATGTATTGCGTCACCGTCTGCTGCTGAACTATGAAGCGGAAGCAGAAGGCATCACCACCGATCATGTCATTGACCGCCTGCTGGAGAAAATCGCAGTCCCATGACGGCAATTTCCAGCAAGACTCTCCAGCCTGAACTGGATGGTGTTGTCTCCGTGTCGCTGCAGTCACTGATTCGTCTCGGCGGCAAGGCGCAACACCTGACCTCTCCGAGGAGCATAATTCGCGCCTCGCTGCAGGGGCTGCATCTCTCCCCTTTCAAGGGACGCGGCATGGATTTTGCTGAAACCCGCCCCTATGAGGATGGCGATGATGTACGCAATCTGGACTGGCGTGTCACGGCGCGCAGCGGCAAGCTGCACACCAAGCTTTTCCAGGAGGAGCGCGAGCGTCCTGTGCTGCTGTGCGTCGATCTGCAGCCACCGATGTTCTTTGCCACGCGCGGCGTCTTCAAATCTGTCATCGCCGCACAGGCGGCAGCACTGCTGGCATGGAACGCGTGGAAGGCTGGTGACCGCGTCGGCGGCCTGATTTTTAATGGCGAAAACATCCATGAAGTGCGTCCGCTGAGAAACCGTTCACGACTGCTGCACCTGTTGAAGATGATCAGTGAAGCGACGCTCCACCGGCCACAAACACAGCAAGCTCAAACACAGCAGTTGTCAGAAGCGCTGACTAATCTGCGCCGCGTCGTGACTCCCGGCTCACGAATTTTCCTGTTGAGTGATTTTCACGGCATCGACGCTGTTGTGCGCAAACAGCTCGCCGTACTGGCGCGCCACAGCGACCTCTACCTGATGATGATCAGCGATCCCATGGAACAGCAGTTTCCCGCGTCCGGCCAATGGCGAATCACCGACAGCAGACGTTTTCTGCAGCTCGACTTCTCCCGAAAAAAAGCGCGTGTGGATTATCAAAAACAGTCCGCATCCAGAGTAGAGCAGCTGCAGCAACTTGCGAATAAGCACCACTTCTCGCTGATTCAGCTCTCAACACCGGATGACATCTTCCTGACCCTGCAGCACCACCTCACAGACCGCAACCGATGAACGACGAACTTCCTCTGCGCGGCCCGGATATGCCTGATCCACTCAGCTGGTGGCCGCCTGCGCCGGGTTGGTGGATCCTGCTGATTGTCATGCTCATTATTGCGCTGTCTATCAGGTGGTGGCTGATGCGTCCACGCCCTGTCAACTACTGGGTCGAAGCGCAAAAACAGCTCAAACGGATTGAACGCACAACCGACGACCATCTGCTGCAGTTGCAGCAGATTTCATCGCTGCTGCGCAGAATGGCGATCCTGCGTTTTGGACGGGAGGAGTCCGCCAGTTTGACAGGCAATGCATGGCTGGAGCTGCTCGACTCTGCCTGGACCCGTGATGACTTCTCGCGGGGAGCCGGCGTATTGCTTGAAGACGCCCCCTACCGGAACCGCTCAGAGAGTGACAACAGCGAACTTTTCAGCATAACAGCTGCATGGCTGCAGTATCAGCAGGCTCCTCCCCCACAGGAGCAGGTGAAACAGGATGTTTGAGTTCGCCTGGCCATGGATGTTTCTGCTGCTGCCGCTGCCGCTGCTGGTGTGGTATTTAATCCCGCCTCTCGCAGCCAGGCATGGCAGTGCGCTGCGTATTCCCTACCTGGATGACTTCTCCGCAGTTGCTGCAGACGAGATCAGTGTCAGCAGCAGCAAACTGCCGCTGCTACTGTTGCTGTTGGGCTGGCTGGCGCTGGTCACTGCAACTGCACGCCCGGCCTGGGTTGGAGACCCCGTTGAAGTCAGCCGCTCGGGACGTGACCTGATGCTGGCCATCGATCTCTCGGGGAGTATGGAGGAGAAGGATTTTCAGCTGCGCGGACGCAGAGTTGATCGCCTCACCGCAACCAAGGCCGTTGCCGGGGAGTTCATTAAAAAACGCGAAGGCGACCGCATCGGCCTGATCCTGTTCGGTGACCAGGCCTACCTGCAGACGCCACTGACCTTTGATCGTCAGACTGTCCACCGCCTGCTGAATGAATCCGCTACGCGTTTGGCAGGTCGAAATACTGCGATAGGAGATGCTATCGGACTCGCCATCAAGCAGCTGCGCAAGCAGGAGGATCGCCAACAGGTATTGATCCTCATGACAGACGGAACCAACACTGCCGGACGCGTTGGCCCGCTTGAGGCGGCCAAAATGGCGGCACAGGAGAAGTTAAAAATCTACACCGTCGGCATTGGCGCAGCCCCCCGTGCGAAGCGTGGACTTTTCGGCATGCGCTCTGCCGGCAGGTCTGATCTCGACGAAAAGACGCTGAAGGCCATTGCCAAAGAGACCGGCGGTCAATATTTCCGTGCGCACAATACCCGGGAATTTGCCCGCATCTATGAAGAACTCGATCGCCTCGAGCCCGTGGAAAAAGAGTCCGAGAGCTACCGTCCCAAGCATGACCTGTTTCAGTGGCCGCTGCTGCTGTTCATGTTATTCAGCGCTGTCACACTGTGGCTGAGGAGAAGCCGCTGATGCAAAATTTTATTCAGGATTTTCATTTCCTCTATCCATGGTGGCTGCTCCTGCTGCTGCCGCTGGCGCTGCTGCTGTGGCAGCTGCGACGCTACCGTGGCGCATCCGGGGGAGAATGGAACAAAGTGGTCGACCCACGCCTGCAGCCCTACGTCATTGTCCGCGGAGAGTCTGTTCAGCAGCAGCGATCATGGTGGCTGATCGCCCTTGCAGGCATCATCGCGATCACAGCGCTTGCCGGCCCGGCATGGCAAAAACTGCCCCAGCCGGTGCATAAACTGCAGTCTCCGCTGGTCATCCTGCTTGATCTCTCCACATCGATGTATGCGCAGGACCTGAAACCAAATCGACTCACGCGCGCGAGATTTGAACTCTCCGACCTGCTCGAGGCGCGCCGGGAGGGGCAAACCGCACTGATCGTTTTTGCCGGAGATGCCTTTGCCGTCACCCCGCTGACACAGGACAATGACACCATACTGGCGCAGGTCAAAGCCTTGTCGCCCGCGATCATGCCGGTACCTGGAAGCCGCGCCGACCTGGCCCTGAAATCAGCCGAAAAACTGCTTGAACAGGGTGGCGTCAACAGCGGCGACATCCTGCTGCTGACCGACGGAATCCCTAAACCGGCGCGGGCGGCAAGCATCGCCAGAGGGCTTGCCGCTAAAGGCTTCGATCTCTCCATCATTGGAATAGGCACAGAAAATGGCGCTCCCATTCCTCTGCCGGGAGGAGGCTTTCTCAAGGACCGGCAGGGAACCATGATTGTCGCAAAGCTGCAGATGAAGCAACTGCGCCAGGTCGCTGATGCAGGCAATGGTATTGCCATCGAGGCGACGCTGGATGATAGTGATTTGCAGCAGATGCTGTCGCGCTTCACGCGTCACCAGAGCATGGCTGTCAGCGGCTCTGAAAACCCTCTCCAGGCTCAATTGTGGCGCAATGAAGGCATCTGGCTACTGTTGCTGCTACTGCCGCTGGCTGCTCTCTCTTTTCGCCGCGGCTGGGCGCTGATGCTGGCATTTGTCATTCTGCAGCCAACACCCTCCCATGCTGTCGAATGGCCCCAACTATGGCAGGATATGTGGCTGCGCAGTGATCAGCAGGCACAGCGTGCGCTCAGCTCCGGCAAACCGCAGGAAGCCGCACAGAAATTCAGCGACCCCGCCAGCAAGGGAGTTGCCAACTACCTGGCAAAAAATTATCAGCAGAGCATCGAGGATCTGCAGGAGCTCAAGAGTGTCAGCTCGAACTACAATCGCGGCAATGCGCTGGCCAGACTCAAAAAGTACAAGGAGGCGATCAAGGCTTACGATCAGGCGCTAAAAGAGGATAAAATGCATGAAAATGCCATCTACAACCGCGATCTGGTAAAAAAGGAGCTGGAGAAACAGCAACAACAAAAACAACAGGAGAACGAACAACAGTCTGAGCAACAACAGCAGGATAAAGAGGAGCAGCAAGAATCGGATTCGCAGCAGCAGTCTGATGAGAAAAAGGAAGATCAGGAGCAGGAGTCAGAGTCACAGCAGCAATCTGATGAGAACAAGGAGGATCAGGATCAGGAGTCGGATTCACAACAGCAATCTGATGAGAAGAAAGACGATCAGGAGCAGGAATCGGATTCACAGCAACAGTCTGATGAGAAGAAAGACGATCAGGAGCAGGAGTCGGATTCACAGCAACAGTCTGATGAGAACAAGGAGGATCAGGAGCAGGAGTCGGATTCACAACAGCAGTCTGATGAGAACAAGGAGGAACAGGAGTCAGAGTCAGAGTCACAGCAACAGGAGAAGGAGCAACAGGCCGAAAAAGAACAAACCGAGGAACAACAGGCTCAACAACAGCAGGCAGAACAACAGGAATCTGAGAAAAAAGAACAGCAACAGCAGGTCGCTGAACAACAAGCGAAGGAGAGGGAGATGGAGGAGCAGGAGAATGAGCAGCAACAGGGAAGGCAAGGCAGCCGCAAGCCGAAGGACGAGCAGGAACAGGCCAGTGAACAGTGGCTGCGCCAGATCCCGGATGACCCCGCCGGATTATGGCGCCGTAAATTCGAATATCAATATCGCAAACGCAGAGGCGTTCCCCAGGAGCAGTCGTGGTAATCAACCGGCATAGAACGATCTTCAACCTTGTCACAGCAACATTGATGTTATTGCTGATTTCATTGCCGCTTCATGCGGCTGAAATCAAGGTATCCGTTGACCATGACCCGGTCGGGCTGAATGAGACTTTCACCCTCACCTATGAACTCGAGAAAAGTCCGGACTCACCACCGGACTTCACCCCGCTGCATGACGACTTCGACCTGATCAACCAGCGGCGGAGCAGCAGCACCAGCTGGGTCAACGGCAAGTTCAGTTCATCGATCAAGTGGAATCTGGTATTACGCCCGCTCCGCGCAGGCAAACTTGAGATCCCTGTGGTTCAGTTTGGCTCCGACACCTCTACCGCAATGGAGATTACTGCTATCGAGGCTGCCAAATTCCGACCTCAGCGTGATAAAGGCAGTAATCATGTTGTCCTGGAAGTCGAAGCTTCACCGGAAAGCGCTTTTGTCCAGCAGCAGATCATCTATACGATGCGGCTGCTGATCAACACCAATATCAGCCGCAACTCAACGCTCAGCGCTCCACGACTGCAGAGTGGCAACGCCATGATCGAGCAGCTTGGAAAGGATTCCCAGTACACTGCGCAGCGACAGGGGGTGAACTGGCAAGTGGTAGAGAGGCGTTATGCAATAACCCCACAGCAAAGCGGCGTCCTCGACTTCGAACCGATCCATTTTGAAGGCCAGCTGGTTCAGCAGCAGCCATCAAACCAATATGATCCATTCAATATGCTCAACACCATGTTAGGGCCGGTCTCACATGTTTTCTCTGATCCGCTCAGCATAGAAATCAAACCCCAGCCAGCCGGCTTTAGCGGCAATTTGTGGCTGCCGGCCAGCAAGCTCGAGATTCACGGCAAGTGGTCGACACCGCCGGATTCACTGAAAACCGGCGAGCCAGCCACCCTGGCCATCACTGTCACGGCAGATGGCCTCAGAGCCGAGCAACTGCCGGTGCCCGAGATCGCATTCCCTGCCGGCCTCAAATCCTACGACGACCAGCCGGAGCGTAAAGACGGCGTCACCAAGAGTGGCATCAAGGGCATGCTGCTGCAAAAAATTGCGGTAGTGCCGACCAAAGCCGGCAGCTACAACATTCCCGCCATAGAGATTCCCTGGTGGAACATCAATACCGACAAGATGGAGATTGCACGCCTTGACGCAATCGATATCAAAACCACTGGCGCCGATGTCAGAGCTGGCATTTCCCAGCCAAAGAAAAGCGCATCGGCGGTTGAGCCTACAGCAACTGATATACCGCATGAAGGTCAGTGGTGGAAAACGGCCGCCCTGATTTTTGCGCTTCTATGGGTCCTGAGCATTGCCGCGCTGTTGTGGTTTTTCAAACTTCGCAAACCCAAGCCCCGCAAGCAGGCTGATGGCAATGGCCACCATGCGCTGCTCGACAGCCTGGAAGCAGTATCGCAGTATGGGAGACTACGGTGCAGAAAAGTGGTGCAGGCGGCGCGAAG
>DAOUQU010000376.1 GCA_030625445.1 Gammaproteobacteria bacterium | reverse complement strand
CAAGTGGATTGCAAAATATCCCTCCGAATGGAAGCAGTCGGCTTCGATGCCGGCGCTGCGCATCGTGCAGGATCATAACGATGGCTATTTGACCACCGAGTTGATGGACAAGGTGGCGGCCTATCTCGATATGGCGCCCATTGCTGTCTATGAGGTTGCAAGCTTCTACTCCATGTATGAGCACAGCAGGGTCGGCAAACACAAGCTGTGCGTCTGCACCAATATCTCCTGCATGATCAACGGCAGCGACAAAATCGTCGATCATCTCGATGAGAAGCTTGGCATCAAGTTCGGCGAAGTCACCGACGACGGCAAATTCAGCCTCAAGGAGGTTGAGTGCCTGGGCGCCTGCGGCGGAGCGCCGATGATGCAGATCGGTGAGAAGTATTACGAGAATCTGACCCCCGAGTTGATCGATTCGATTCTCAAGGAGCTGGATTGATGGCTAACGAAGTCTGTTTTCGCACTCTGGAGAGCGCCGCCCCGTGGAAACTCGATGAGTATCGCAAGGCCGGCGGCTACGAGATGCTGACAAAGATCCTCAAGGAGCAGACGCCGCCTGATGAGATTATCGAGCAGGTCAAAATTTCCGGTCTGCGCGGCCGCGGCGGCGCAGGTTTCCCGACTGGCTTGAAGTGGAGCTTCATCAATCGCACCGCACCGGGCGATAAATACGTGGTGTGCAACTCCGATGAAGGCGAGCCGGGAACCTTCAAGGATCGCGATATTCTGCGCTATAACCCGCATCAGTTGATCGAAGGCATGATCATCTGCGGCTACGTGATTGGCGCTGCGAGCGGCTACAACTATATCCGTGGCGAATTCTGGGAACCCTACGAGCGTTTTGAAGAGGCGCTCGAAGAGGCGCGCGAAGCAGGCCTGCTGGGGAACAATATCCTCGACTCAGGCTTTGATTTCGAGCTGCATTCACATCTTGGCGGCGGCGCCTATATCTGTGGTGAAGAGACCGCCTTGCTGGAGTCGATTGAAGGCAAAAAGGGACAGCCGCGCTTCAAACCGCCGTTCCCCGCCATGTTTGGTCTCTACGGCAAGCCGACTGTGATCAACAACACCGAAACCCTGGCATCCATCCCTGTGATTTTATCGCAGGGTGGTGAATGGTTTCGTGATCTTGGCGTCGAGAACAGCGGCGGCTCCAAGCTCTTCTCGATCTCCGGCAATGTCAACAAGCCGGGCAATTATGAAATCCCGATGGGAACCCCGTTCAGTGAACTGCTCGAACTTGCCGGTGGCATGCGCGATGGCCGTAAACTGAAGGCGGTGATTCCCGGCGGCTCATCTTCTCCGGTAATACCCGGTGAGCAGATGATGCAGCTGAACATGGACTACGACAGCATTCAGAATGCGGGCTCGATGCTCGGTTCAGGCGCCGTCATCGTCATCGATGACAGCCATTGCATGGTCAAGATTCTGGAGCGCCTCTCCTATTTCTATTATGAGGAGTCGTGCGGCCAATGCACCCCCTGCCGCGAGGGCACCGGCTGGATGTACCGAGTGGTGCGCCGCATCGAACATGGTCAGGGTAGGATGGAAGATCTCGAGCTGCTCGATGATGTCGCGGCAAAAATTGCAGGCCGCACCATCTGTGCTTTGGGTGATGCGGCAGCGGGTCCGGTAGCAAGTTTTGTCAAACACTTCCGCGAAGAGTTTGAATACCACATCAAGCACGGCAAGTGCATGGTGTGACTGTGTAATGAATGAATAACTCCGTGCAGGAAGCAGGGTTGGAATTTGCTTTTCAGGGCTGTATAAAACAGTGATGTTTTATCAGAGCTTATGACATACATGGATGTATTAATGTCGCCAGAGGCAGGATGCCGGAAGCGACCATGTATGTATTCACGCGTCCCTGAAAG
>DAOUQU010000464.1 GCA_030625445.1 Gammaproteobacteria bacterium | reverse complement strand
TTCGGTGACCTGGCAGCATAAACAAGATGCATTTTTGATCAAGGGGAGTGACGGCAGCATCTCCAGCTATCAGCTGGATACAAAGGAGTTCAGACAGCTGCCGGCTTTTGACGAGACAACTGTCACGCAGCTGCGGGCCTATCGGCAAGGCGTTGTGATGGTGCGTTTAATGGATGGAAAGAGCCGTGAAACCACTATTCTTTCCGCTGAAAGCAGTGCCGATAAACCCGGTGAGATCCTGCGCCAGGCGTCAGCACAGTTTCATCCCTATATTCATAACGATCAGCTCTATTATGCGCATGTCTCCTGCCGGGCGGAGTGCAAACCGCTAATTCAGGAGGTGTGGCGCAAGCAACTGCAGTCGGGGCGCACGCAACAGCTGACGCTGTTGAATGCGACCAGCTATCTCTACTCTGTCACTGCTGACGACCGCTATGGATTTATCAGCTCGAACCAACGCGGCTACTACCACCTGGCGCGCCTGGATCTGCTCTCCGGTGAGATCGACTGGCTGACTGAAGGCGCGGTTACCGACAACTTTCCCAGTGTGGCGGCGGATGGAGATCTCTACTTTATTCGCCGTACACCCGCTGGAAGTCGCCTGATGAAATTGCCAGCTGCGGCGGAGAGCCGCGGAGTTGTCCCTGAAGAGGTTGTCGAGCATATCCAACTGCCCGCAGATGTTCAAAAAATTCGCTACCTGGAGCTGAATCAATCATGAAGGATCTCTATTACACAATTTCACGCACTGCAGCAGCATTGCTGATTATAGTGTTGTCACCCTATCTCTCTGCAGATACCGCTCCTGTTGCTGCAATCGGAGACTATGCCAGTGACAGTTTTGCGCCTGCGCGGGGAGAGAGATTTTCGATCCCTGTTCATGTGAATGATCCCGCACAGGTAAAAGTGATAAGGATCGAGATTCGCAGCAGTGATGATGATTTGATGCGCACGCTCACGGTAGCTGATATTGCGCCGGATACCACGGATTATGCGGTGCAGTGGGATGGGCGGGATGACGCCAACAGCGTCGTTCCCGACGAGGCCTATTCGCCGGTTATTAT
>DAOUQU010000118.1 GCA_030625445.1 Gammaproteobacteria bacterium | reverse complement strand
ATGGCGTCCGCTACATCAGTCAATCCTGCCTTGGCGCCGGACCACGCACTCTGGTGGGCACCAAACTCGATACGGGCAGAAATATTACCGTGATCGATATCAAGGGTGACAACATCGAGATCAATGCCTACAGCGCTCCCGCCTTTACCCGAGCAATCGATCAGAAAACGCTGCCCAAATCAATCAAATCCAAATGGGCAAAGATCATCCGGGAAGACCTGGCGCCGCATAGCAATTAATGTTATTTCTCAAAAATCCTGTGTATTGAACACACAATTCGCTGATCTTGCATTTTGTTAAAACAGATGTCATTGAGAAATCACGAAGTGACCCTCACTTATCAGAGATAAAAAATGACAAACACCCTAAAGGAAATTTGGCGAGAAGCACTGGGAATCCTGCGCAAAAGCATCGGGCAGGTCTTCACGACACACCTCGCCTACATTGCACTCGGTGTGATTCTGTTCACCCCGCTGGTGGGGATGCTCGGCCATCTCCTGCTGCACCTCTCTGGCAAGACCGCGCTCTCTGACCTGGATATCGCCTGGTTCCTGCTGTCACCACTCGGCATGGCGGCATTGATCGTGATGGCTGCCCTGCTGATAACCATTCTTGCCTTCGAACAGGCCTCCATGATGGCCATCAGCGCCGGCACTGTTCGAGGCTTGCACATCGGCGCACTGCAGGCCTTGCATTTTACAGCCAGGCGGGCGGCAAGGATTTACCTCTTCACAGCCCATTTGGTTGCCCGGGTGCTGATCATCACGCTGCCCTTCCTCGCCGCCGGCGGAGCAATCGCCTGGTTCCTGCTTACAGACTATGACATTAACTATTATCTGACCGAGAAACCACCCGGATTTCTGCTAGCAGCCGCTCTCATCGGAGTGCTGCTGCTGACGATGCTGGTGGTACTGATTCGCAAACTCATTGGCTGGACGCTGGCGCTTCCCCTGGTGCTCTTCACTGACCTCCCTCCTGCCCGCTCCTTTGTCGAGAGCAACGAGCTCGTACAGGGGCACAAGCGTGAAGTAGTGACGGTATTGTTGACATGGGCAGTGGCAGCGCTGCTGCTTGGAGCAGTTGTTGTGGCCTGTGTGCAACTGCTGGGTTCACTGCTGGTTCCTCTATTCTTCGAATCGATCAAGTTGCTCGTCATCGTGCTGGGAGGAGTCGTGACGCTCTGGTCACTCGGCAATCTAGTCACCACGACATTGACTTCGGGGAGCTTCGCCGCTGTTGTGATGATCTTTTATGAACGCTATGGGTCGAAGATAACAACAAGCGATCTCGAAGATAAACAGCCAAAGCGTCTATGGCGGATGACCGCACCCCGCTTTGCGCTGCTCCTGATTGGTGCTGTGGCGGCTGCCGCACTGGCGGGAAGCTGGCTCCTGAATGGTATCCAGACACAGGATGATGTCGTGGTTATCGCTCACCGGGGAGCCGCAGGCAAGGCGCCCGAGAATACACTCGCCTCCATACGCGAGGCCATCAAGGATGGAGCGGACATGATCGAAATCGATGTCCAGGAGAGCAGTGACGGCGAAGTTGTGGTGATCCATGACAGCGATTTCATGAAGCTTTCAGGCGTTGATCTGAAAGTTTGGGATGGTTCTCTGAAGCAGTTGCAGCAGATCGATGTCGGCAGTTGGTTCGACCCCAAATTTTCAGCTGAACGCGTGCCGACACTGGCGCAGCTGCTGGAGGTGGCGCGCGGCAAGGCGCACGTCGTCATCGAACTCAAATATTACGGGCATGACCGGCAGCTGGAACAACGGGTTGTGGAGATCGTTGAAGAAGCCGGCATGGTTGACGACATTGTCATCATGTCACTGGAGTACAAGGGCATCGAGAAGATCCGTGCGCTGCGGCCAAAGTGGGTGATCGGACTGTTGTCAACCAAGGCTGTCGGCAACCTCGCCAAACTGGACCTGGACTTTCTTGCGGTCAATATGAGCATGGCGACGTCAGGTTTTATTCGCCGCACACATGCAGCAGGCAAGCAGGTGTATGTCTGGACCGTGAATGATGCAGTCTCCGTCTCCCGCATGATATCGCTGAGCGTAGACGGCATCATTACCGATGAGCCGGAGATGGCACGCAACGTCGTTACCGAACGCTCCGGACTGAGTTCGGTCGAACGTTTGCTGATACACACTGCTGTGCTGTTTGGCCGTCCGATTCCTCCACGAATCTACCGCGACGAATCGCCTTGAGGCCTTGCGCCATCATGAATCCCGATGTACATACATCAAGAGTGATATGAAATGAAAATATGGGTAGATGCAGACGCATGCCCCGTGGTGATCAAGGATATTTTGTTCAGGGCGGCAGAGCGCACCGGTGTGCAGTTGACGCTTGTCGCTAATCAGCCAGTGCCCGTACCACCATCGCGCCTCATTCAATCGATCCAGGTCGCATCGGGTTTCGATGTCGCTGACAATGAGATCGTGAAAAGGCTGGAGGCCGGCGATCTTGTCATCACCGGTGACATTCCCCTGGCGGCAGAGGTGATTGAAAAGGGAGGCCATGCTCTCAATCCTCGCGGCGAACTCTATACCACTGACAATATCAGGGCGCGCCTGACGATGAGAGACTTCATGGAGACGCTGCGATCAAGCGGCGTCGATACAGGCGGCCCGCCGCCGCTGAGCCAGAGTGACCGGCAATCTTTTGCGAATCAACTGGATAAATTATTGAGAAAGCATTCCAACTAATTTTCCTTGACCCTGAACCATTTCTGTAGAAAAATCCTCCCCTTCCATAAAAGCATCGAAACCCCCAATGCACCCGCGCCAACACTGACGAACGCGACGCGACTCAACGTCGTCAAGGCCGGCTTTCACAACGAAAGCTGACCGGCTATCTTCCATGAACACAACAACACAATCTTAAGAAGGAAATTTGAATGTTAAGTACATATTTTGGTGATGTCACAAGCGGGCGCCTGCTGCGCCTCCCTTTCGTAGGCTACATTGTTCTGCTGCACGTGCTCTCTTTTGCCCTTGTATTCGCCGGAATAGCCAGCCTGGGGATCACGGAAAACCTGGTTGGCGGCGATCTGACGCAAACACAGCAGATGCTGGCGGAAAAGTTCGGGCTGCCGGCGATGATTATCATCGGCATCGTCTTCGCTGCAGTATTTTTCGCCAGCCTCAATCTTGAGGCCAAGCGCATTCGCGACATGGGACTGCCCGGCTGGTGGACTCTGCTTGCCGTGTGGGTTATCTTCACTGTCATTGTTGTTATTGTCAACGTTGTTACCGGATCGGATCCTGTAATATCCAAAGTAACCTCCAGCGCCATCTCGGCTATCGGAGCTCTTGCGCTGATATTTATCCCCAGCGATACCTTTTCCGGCAACAACGCTTAGGAATCGCATCAACAGCTGAATTTCATATTGAAAAACCTTCATACATCATTACAATCACTGCGTTGATCTCTTCAAAAAAATTCTCATCTCACTGATAAGATGGCAGCTGGAAAGATCAAGTTGTTACAATTTACCCACACAGGAAACCCAGGAATGCACTCTATCGTTAAATATTCATTGTCCGCCATGGTTGCTTCAGCCTCCATGTTCAGTGTTGCAGCAGTCGCTGACACGCAAATCACCTGCAAGAGCAACAACTATCACCACAAATCATGCAGGTTGGACGGCCCCGGCCATGTTCGCCTGACTCGCCAGATTTCCAAGGTAAAATGCCGTCAGGGTCAAAACTGGGATTATGACCGTCACAGCATCTGGGTGGATGATGGCTGCGCAGCAAAATTCTCCGTCAAATATAATCAGAAGCACAGTAGCAGTTCCGATGTCGGTAAAGCGATTGGCGCTATCGCCGGCATCGCCATACTTGGCGCACTTGCCAACCAAGCGGACAAGCATGATAAATACAAGGATGACAACTACTATGGCGGACGTCACAGCTCTTATGTGCCAAGCTGGATGGTCGGAAAATTCAAAGGTTACAATGACCAATATGACTCAGAGGTCAGCATGACCATCAAATCTGATGGCCAGGTCAGTGCAAAAATCGAGGGAACACGAGTTAGCGGATTTATCAACAATGATGAACTGCACATGGGTTCTACAGTTTTCGATATTACCCGCTCCCACAACGGTTTCTACACCAATCAGCATGGTGATAGCTCCAATCAGGTCAAGTATCACCGCGCCCGCTAAAGAGATCGTTCTACTCCCTCTCCCGCCCGGAGATGGTTGGGGTGAGGGAACCCGTTTATTGAGGATCAGATCATGCGTTCACTACCACATCTGCTGACAACACTGTCAGGACTTCTGCTGTTCACTACCGCCGCACATGCGGCCACATCCAGTGACTTCCAACAGCAGCTTCTGCAATCGAGCTACAGCGGCATCTATCAAGAAGATGTCAAACTCAGCAACGGCTACTATGCCGGCGCACCCTTCGATGAGGGAGGTGCCTCCCGGCCAACTGTGACACTGATCGATGAGCTGATTGCCTACGGTGATCTGAATGGAGACGGCCAGCAGGATGCCGCGGTGCTGCTGCTTGAAAACTCCGGCGGCAGCGGCGACTTCATCTACCTTGCCGCCGTTGTCAATGACAATGGAAAAGCGCGTAATGTCGCGACCCAGCTTGTTGGAGACCGGGTGCAGTTCAGAAATCTGGAGATCACTTCCGGAAACATCACAGCTGACACCATTGCACAGGATACCGGGGAGAGTTACGCACAGCCCTCTCTGAAAAAGCATCTGCTCTACCAGCTGCAGGGAGACAAGCTGGTACAGCTCTCGTCAGAGAGTCAGGGCAATCTCTCGGCTGCGGACCTGGAGGGAACATCCTGGAAGCAGCAGGGTGAACAACAGACTCCGGCGCCGGAGAGTCACACCGGAGAGATCACCGCAATCTTCAAGGATGGAAAAATCAGCGGCTCATCGGCGTGCAATCGCTACTCTGCATCACTTGAAGATCATGGCAAAGGAGGCATCACCACAGGCCCTGCTATTTCGACCAGGATGGCATGTCCTCCTCCATTGATGGAGCAGGAGTCTGCCTATCTGAATTTTCTGTCGAAGGTAGAAGGCTTTCGCTTCTCATTCGGCAAGCTGGTGCTGTTCACAGCCGAACATCAGGATAGCCGCCGCTTTGCAGCAATGCCGGCTGAAACCTCACAATAATAGATACGTAATCAATAACCGTAGAGTGGGTTTAGGAGCTGTCCATGCGCAAAATCATCCTCCTCCCACTCGTCATCATCAGCCTGCTGCTTGCTGGCTGCAGGATACGCGTATGAACAGGCCATCCGGATGCGCATTTAACCCATTGATAGATCGCCTTTTCCCCGTAGACTATAACTTGCAGGAATGTTAATACTCAACAACCCGATCCAGCCGCAGGATCCAGCCTGCATCACCGGCAACCAGCTTATACTGAAGCTGCCGGGTTCCGCCGCTGGGAGCGGCATTGACATCACCGTCCAGATAGATCGGGAATCGTCTTACCAGAGTTGACTCTACAACACTGAATTCATCGTGCCCCATATAGCCGATGGAGTTTTTCGCATCATCACTAATGGGTGACATATAGATTAGTGTGAGTGATTTTCCATTATTGACGGCGTAAGCTACCAGCGATCCGTAGCTACCGCTGCCGGCAGAATTGACGTAGACATAAATCTCCGGTGAGCCATTAGCATC
>DAOUQU010000261.1 GCA_030625445.1 Gammaproteobacteria bacterium | reverse complement strand
AGTGTCACTGAGGCCAGTCACACCGCGCTGCTGATCGAGTCCAAGACTCCACAGCGGGGCTGACAGGCGCGGGAAAAAGAGAAACAGCGCTACCATGATCGGCACACCCTGCAGCAGAAGTGAGAGTGACAGCCCCGCAGTTTTTAACGGCCGCTGCAATGATTGGCTGCGGCTTGCTTCGAGAAGGATCGCCGTCAAACCCACAACCACCACAAACAGATAAACAGCCAGCAACAGATCCTGGTTGAACAGGAAGTTGGTGGCAATCGTGAAGTAGCCGAGAAACAGCGTGACATAGAGGTCTCGGCGCCTGCGCAACTCCAGCAGTTTGAGCCCCACCATGACGATCAACAGCTCGACAGCGACACGCCAGTCAATCAGCTGGGCATGATTGGCGATAATCACCCCCACGGCGGCAATAGTGATCAAAAACAGCAGCAGCTTTCCGGGCAGCAGTTGCGGCAACATGACTGCTGCCATGCGATAACAGAGCGTGGCAATGAAGAACAGCGTGACCCAGATATTCGTATGCGTAAAATGCGGAGCAACTGCCATACAGATGACAGCAATCAGGATCATCAATTCCCGATTTGTGAGGTGATGCTCTTCAGCGGAGATCATCACTCTTTTCCATAGAGCGCTAATGCTGCGAGACATCGATGCCGGTGGCTCTCGCCGCTTGCCGGTTTGATCTCCACTCCGGGCAGTCTCAGACCATACTCATGCTGTCGTTCACTGGCATCCACAACACCCCGGCAGAGGGTGCTGAGCCGCTCTTCCGTCTCCATGCCCGGCAGGGAGTCCCACTCCAGCCAGTGGCGCCGGACGCTGGAAACGGTGAAGAGATTGGTGTGCAACCCCTGCTCGCGCGCATAGGTTTTCCAGTTGATCTGTTTGAGCGTATCACCCTCGCGATACTGACGCAGTCCGATAAAATCATCACTGCCGCTGCTATTGCCGGCATTCACCTGCTGGTGATCATCACTGTTGTGATCTGTGCCTCCCATCAGCGGCATTGCTGATCCCGGTGTGGGATAGACCAGCAGATTCATCTCCAGGTCGACATAACACCAGGCCCGCAGCAGTCCCAGTGGATAGTGTGTGGAGAGCTGAAATCGCGGTAATTGCTGGCGGCCACGCCGGGTGTCACGGGTATGGAGGGTAATGCTTGATGTCATTGCTGCCGGCAGATCGGTCTCCACCTCATCATTGACGGGCAGCCGCAATCTGATATTCGGCCGTTCACTCTCTCTGCTGTTGTGCAGCCGAACCTCAAAGGCGGCAGGCTGACCGGCAAACACCGCAGCTGTTCTGCCCGGCGATAGACGCAGATTTACCAGGTTTCGCCAGGTATGAAGCATCGCCACGATCCCCAATCCAGCCAGCAGAAAAGTAAGCAAAAAACCGGGGTTGTTTGCATAGTTGACAGAGATCAGCAAAATCAGAAATACCAGCAGTCCGTAGAGAAGACCATAGCGGGTGGGAAATATATAGATTTTGCGCGGAGCGATCAGTGCGACTCCATGCCTGTCTGCACGACATTTCCGGTATGGGAAGGAGAGAGCCATGGTGCATTAATTAACTGTTAGGGAATCGCAACAGAGTGCACAAGCAGCCTCGACAATTCCGCCCCTTCACTGATACCAGTATCGGCGCTGCCGTGAAGACGATGCGCCGTGGTAGCAGGAAGTATCATCTGTACATCCTCCGGCAACACATGCTTGCGCCCCTCCATCAGGGCCCAGGCGCGGGCGCTATGGATGATCGCCAGACCCGCTCTCGGCGAAAGCCCCTGGGAGAACTCCGAGCTGCTGCGGCTGTGTTCGAGCAGCGCCTGAATATAGTCCAGCAGTGCAGCGGAGACATGCACCTTACCAACCTCCTGCTGGAAACTCTGCAACTCACCATCGGCAAGCAGCGGCTCTATTTCGTCAAGCATCTCATAGCGGTCTCTACCGGCAAGCAGCTCACGTTCGGCGTGCGCATCGGGATAGCCGATGTGAATGCGCATCAAAAAGCGATCAAGTTGTGATTCCGGCAGAGGAAATGTCCCAATCTGGTGTGAGGGATTCTGTGTCGCAATGACGAAAAATGGCTCGGGCAGAGGGCGCGTCTGACCTTCGACAGTCACCTGCCGCTCCTCCATCGCCTCCAGCAAGGCGCTCTGCGCCCTCGGAGTGGCGCGGTTGATCTCATCAGCCAGCAGCAACTGGGAGAATACCGGCCCGGGATGAAAACGAAACAAAGAGTCGTCACGATCAAATATCGAAACACCGATAATATCCGCCGGCAGCAGGTCGCTGGTGAACTGGATGCGCTGATAATCCAGTCCCAGCAGTTTCGCCAGGGTATGCGCAAGCACCGTCTTGCCAACCCCGGGGAGATCCTCGATCAACAGATGTCCGCGCGCCAGCAGGCAGGCAAGCGCCAGGCGAATAGCCTGCTCTTTTCCAAGGATAATGTGCCCTGCTTCTGAAACAACCCGATCCAGTGTATCCTTCATGATTACCCTGTCACATCACTCTTAGTCGTACAACTATACAGGAGATCATCAGATGCAAAAATTTGATGTCATAGTTATCGGCAGCGGCCCGGGCGGCGACGGCGCAGCCATGCGCCTGGCCAAGAGCGGCAAGCGGGTGGCAGTCATCGAGGCCTATCACCAATTGGGCGGTGGCTGTACGCACTGGGGCACCATCCCCAGCAAGGCGTTGCGCCACTCCGTGCAACTGCTGGCGGATTACCGCCACCATCCACTGTTCGAGCATACTTTGGGCAACATGGATATCACCTATCCTGATCTGCTGGCAGAGGCGCGCAACGCCAG
>DAOUQU010000079.1 GCA_030625445.1 Gammaproteobacteria bacterium | reverse complement strand
ACTTTCAGCGCAATCTTCATGAGATTTGCCGACTACTCACTTAGGGATGTGGTATTTATTAAAATACCAATCTCGCTTGCCTTTTTGTCCGTGCTTTTCGCCGCCACTCTGGTTACATAGTTCACTATGCGCCCGACGTGGCAACAAAAACCACAAACAAAAATTCTGCACATCCTGGTACTTTAATTTCTGCATCATCCCTTACATCTGTTTGTTGCATGACTGCATTGCTGTATTCAGTCATCGAGCAAGGCCCTGGCTGTTCCCACTTCATCTCTGTAGGCGGCAAAGATATTGCGCAGGGCATCATGCAGTGAGACCCGCGGGGACCACTCAAGATCAGTTTTGGTGTTTTCGATCCAGGGAACCCGTGTCTGGATATCCTGATACCCCTCTCCGTAATAGGCTCCGGACGAGACATCCACAAGTTCGACCTTGTCGGCTCCAGGTTTATATTCAGGGAACTCCTGGGCGATCTGCAGCATCAACTCCGCCAGTTCCCGTACCGAAAGATCATTATCCGGATTACCGATATTGTAGATATTCCCTGATGCACAACCATCTTCATTTGCGATAATCTTCATCAGCGCGCTAATGCCATCACTGACATCGGTAAAACTGCGGCGCTGCGCACCGCCGTCGACCAGCTTGATCTGCTCGCCGCGGGCAATGTGGCCGAGAAACTGGGTGACGACGCGGGAGCTTCCCTCCTTCGGCGTATGCATACTGTCCAGCCCGGAGCCGACCCAGTTGAATGGCCGGAACAGGGTGTAATCGAGTCCATCCTGCTGCGCATAGGCGCTGATGACACGATCCATCAACTGCTTGGAGCAGGAGTAGATCCAGCGGGGTTTGCTGATGGGGCCAAGCACGAGATTTGACTCGTTGGGGTGAAACTCCTCATCACTGCACATGCCGTATACCTCGGATGTCGAGGGAAACAGCAGACGTTTTTTATAGCGTACACAGTGGCGGACAATCGGCAGATTGGCCTCGAAATCAAGCTCGAACACCGCCAGTGGATTTGTCACATAGGTTGCCGGTGTGGCAATCGCCACCAGCGGCAGGATCACATCACACTTCTTGACATGATATTCAATCCATTCGTGGTTGATCGTGATGTCGCCTTCGAAAAAAGTGAAGCGTTCATGCTCGACAAGATCCTGCACCCGGTCAGCGTGCATATCCATGCCGAAGACTTCCCAGTCAGTCGTATCGAGGATACGACGCGACAGGTGATGGCCAATAAAGCCATTCACACCCAGTATCAATATTTTCATTTCAATAGTTTTCCCATTTTCCTAGTATTTAGCGAGATCAAATCTCGAACTGGCGAGGCGCAAAATTAATCTCTTTCCTCGTTCCCACACTCCTGCGTGGGAATGCAGACCGGGCTTCGAACATCACCCCATATGCATTCCCACCGGGGACGGTGGGAACGAGAGTGGACAGAATCCTCACCCCAGCCCTCTCCCAAGGGAGAGGGGGCTTATTGAAGTGGCAGTTCTGCGCCAAAGTGCGCGTAAAAACCTTTCTCGCCGATCATTTCACCTTCGAGCTCCAGACTTGTCAGCTCGATACGCCTGGCGTCGGCGCAATCGGCATAACAGCGGCCGGATTCCCAGTAGAGCCTCATAGCATCACATTTTGCTGCGTCGCCTCGCCAGTAACTCCCGAGAAGCCTTAACCGCTCTCCCTGCACCTGCATAAATGCTCCCGGATAGGGCGGCGCTACAGCGCGAATCAGATTGTGTATCTCCCACGCACTTCGCGTCCAGTCGACGAGGCCGTCTTCAGCTCTGCGTCCGCCAAAATAACTGCCGGCACGCAGATCCATCGGCCGTTCTTCAAAACTGCCCGCAAGCAGTCCCGGAAGCGCACGCTGCATCACTGTTTCAGCGGCGCACACCAGCTTGAGGAAAAGATCATGGGCTGTGTCATTCGGAAGAATCCGCACCATCTCCTGATCCAGCAGATGGCCTGCGTCGGGTTTGACCTCCATGCGATGCAGAGTAACGCCTGATTCGCTTTCACCATGCAACAGCGCCCAGTTCACAGGAACCCGTCCACGATATTTCGGCAGCAGTGAACCATGCATATTGAAGCAGCCGACAGCGGGGATCTCCAGCAATTGTACACTCAGCATGTGGCGGTAATAGAAAGAGAAGATAAA
The DNA here is from genome assembly GCA_030625445.1 of Gammaproteobacteria bacterium. Taxonomy (GTDB): domain Bacteria; phylum Pseudomonadota; class Gammaproteobacteria; order Chromatiales; family Chromatiaceae; genus Sva-25. Next base: position 4,984 of record DAOUQU010000079.1, on the reverse strand, counting down.
CTCCGGACGGCACTCCCGAGTCTGTTCAATTACCGCAGCACTGTTGGGATCTTCAGGAGTGATAACCGGGATGCCGGCCCGCCCTGCCAACCCGGCTACGCTCTGCCACCAGACTGTTTCATGCGGATTATCCTCATGGGTCAGCACCAGGCGCACATCCACCCCATGAGCCAGCAATACCGACAGGCAGCGGAAACCTACCTGGTGGTAGGCAAACACCACCACGGAGGGTCTTGCTGTCAAGCCAACTCCTTCATATCGGCATCGTCTTCAATAACGGCAGGGATGGCATCCTCTCGCTGCTGCCTGACCACTCTGCGCAGCAGGTAACGCGGACGTCCCTGCGCCTGGACATAGATGCGTCCCACGTACTCACCCAGCAGACCGATGCCAAACAGCATGATGCCGATGAGAAAAAAGAGGATGGCAAAGAGTGTAAAAACGCCCCCCACTTCCGGACCAATCAGCAAGCGCCTGACCACAAGAAAGACAACAAACAGGAGTGACAGCACAGAGAGAAGAAAACCGGTGATGGAGAAGAGCTGCAGCGGCACCAGCGAGAAGCCTGTCATGAGATCAAAATTGAGCTGAATCAGCTTGTGCAGCGGATACTTGGAATCGCCAGCAACTCGCTCCTCATGCTCCACCACCACTTCCACAGGATTGCCCGAATAGAGGTAGGCAAGCGCAGGAATAAAGGTATTGCTCTCCTCGGACTCGAGGATGGCGTCGATGATATCCCTGGAGTATCCGCGCAGCATGCATCCCTGGTCAGTCATGTGGATATTGGTGATGCGTTCACGCAGGCGGTTGACTACCTTTGACGCCCAGTCGCGCCACCAGCTGTCCCTGCGCTCACGCCGGATGGTGCCAACATAGTCATGTCCTGCTTCCAGCTTCTCAAGCAGCTTGCCAATCTCTTCCGGAGGATTTTGCAGATCCGCATCCAGGGTGATGACATGGCGCCCGGTCGAGTAGTTGAATCCGGCAAGAATGGCTGCATGCTGACCGGCATTGGTGCGTAGGCACACCAGGTTGGTCTGCGTCGGACGCCGATCATACTGCTCGCGCAGCAGCGAGGCGGTGCGGTCGCGGCTGCCGTCATCCACAAAAATTACCTGGTAGCTGCGCTCAAGCGCATCCAGGGCTGCATAGAGCCGGGGGAAGAGCGCAGGCAGCACCTCCTCTTCGTTATAAGCAGGCACGACCACGGAAATGAGTGGAAATTCGTCCTCTTCCAATTCATCCATTGGCGTCATGTTGCATTCCCTCTGGAAAGTAATTGACTCACTGCAGCGCAAACCTGTTCAACATCAGCATCCTGCATACCGGGAAAAAGTGGCAGCGTCAGTGTCTGTTCACCGATTCGCTCCGCCTCGGGAAAATCCCCTGGCCCGTAGCCGTAGCTGCGATAGAGCGAAAAGAGGTGCATCGCCGGATAGTGTACACCACTGCCGACTCCCTGCTCCTGCAAGCGCTGCTGAAACGCATTTCTCGACATCCCCAAAGCGGCGAAATCGATGCATACGCACAGCATGTGCCAGCTATGACCTGGTTGATCCTGCGGGATCACCAGCGCCGCATGCTGCGGCAGCAGCCTGATATAAGCCTGCGCCAGCTCACGCCGGCGGCGGTTGAAAGCATCCAGCCTGGAGAGCTGCACCAGGCCAATAGCCGCGCTGACATCGGCAAGATTCATCTTGCCACCCCATTCAGGGACATCCATATTGCCCTGCGCGTCTTTTTCGATACCATGAAAGCGGATGCGCTCGATGCGGCGCAGCAGCTGCATGTCGCTGCTGGCAATGGCGCCGCCCTCGATGGTGGTCATATTCTTGTTGGGGTGGAAACTAAAACAGACCGGATTACCAGCTGCGCCGATCATTCTGCCATCGACCTTGCTGCCTATAGCCTGAGCAGCATCTTCGATCACAATAAGCCGACTGTGTTCCGCCAGATCATACAATGGCTGCATCTCCACCGCCAGACCGGCAAAATGTACCGGCATGACCGCCCTGGTGCGGGGCGTCACGGCAGCTTCCACCTGCTGCACAGCAAGGTTGCGGCTCACCAGATCGACATCGACAAACACCGGCGTCGCCCCGACTCTGACCACAACGTTGGCTGTCGCGGTAAAACTCATGGCGGGGATGATCACCTCATCCCCGGGGCCGACATTCGATGCAATTAGCGCCGCTTCGAGGGCACTGGTGCCGGAGTTGAAGAGGCGCACACTCACGCCGCCGCCGATATAATCAGCCAGCGCCTGCTCCAGGGCTTCAACCTTTGGCCCCGTTGTCAGCCAACCTGATGCGAGCACCTCATTCACAGCCTGCTGCTCTTCATCTCCGAGAGTCGGGCGTGTAAATGGCAATATGCTCATATTCATGCTCTCGCCAGGATGTAGACGCCAATGATGATGATCCCGATACCACCGAGTTTGGCGACGCTCAACACCTCGCCAAACAACATCCAGGCGGCAAAAGCGTTGACGACATAGCCGATGGAGAGCATCGGATAGGCAATACTGACATCCACCCGCGAGAGAGCGAGTATCCAGATGATCACACTGATGCCATAGCAGAAAAGGCCGACCCATAACCAGGGTTCGGACATCAATCTCAAAGCCACTCCGGAAGAGCCCGAGAGACTCAGAGAGATGGCCCCCATCCCTTTGACACTCGCCTTAAGCGCCAGCTGGGCTACAGCATTGAGCAGCACACCAGTGAGAATCAACAGAAAACCAGACAACGTCATCTTCTTGCCACCGCCGTTTTTTTAGTATCTTTATAAATCAGGACCATTGGAAACCCGTCGCTCTTCAAACGTTGATAATCCTTGAGGCGAAAAACAGCCACAGACTGTCCCTTCTCCTGCAGCCAGCGGGCACGAAAACTCTGCATGTCCGGAATCCATTTATCAGGCTCCTGATCAATGCCCATCTCCAGTTCAGATGTTGTGTTCGCCAATTGAAGCGTCCGCCCCAGATAGAACGGCAGTGACTGCGGGTAGACCCCTACACTATAGACGATAGTGTCCGCTCCGAGATAGGGTTGTATCACATCAGCCAGTTTTCTGCTTGAACGGTACTCACCCAGGTGCTGATAACCCAGCATCAGCAGCTGCATCGACAGCAGAGCGGCAACAGCCAGTGTTGTGACTGCTTTGACTCCCCTTGCAGCGAACAGATAGCGTGCCACCAGCCCCCCGGCAATCATAATCAATGCAGCAGGAAGAGCCCAGTTGCGAAAGCTGTTGATGTGTTCGACAGAGACTTTCTGCGTTGCAAACTGCTCAGCAAAAAAGCTGGCGCCAACCAGCAGGACACCGAAACCAATCAGCGGCCAGACAGTCAAATTGACGTTTGCATCAGGCTTCAACTGCCGCGCCATCAGCAGCGCAAGCGGCGGAAACAGCGGCAGCAGATAGGGCGCCAGCATCGAACGTCCAAGCGAAAAAAAGAGGAACATAAAAACGACATAAACCCACAGCAGACGCACAGCATCAAACCCAGCTGATTTTTGCGGCAGCCACTGAAAACCGGGGCGAATCAATGCACGTATGCCGCTGCCGATCCAGGGAAAAAGCCCCAGCAACAGCACCGGCAAAAAGTACCACAGCGCCTCTTCCCGGCCATGCACATCGGAGGTATAGCGGTCGAAGTGTTCATGGATAAAAAAGAACTCCGCGAATCCCGGGTTGGCATTTTCGGCCATGACAAACCATGGCGCCGTGACCAGCAGCAACAGCAGCATCCCCTTGCCCAGATGCAAATGCCTCCACAGCGCCCAGTCCCGCTGCCACAGAGAGTAGATAACAATCGCCGCGCCCGGAAGCACGATCCCGACCAACCCCTTGGAAAGTACGGCGAGGCCTGTCATGAGCCAGGCCAGCAACATCCAGTTGCGTACCTGCTTGCTGGAATCACGCCTGGATTGAGCGATCAGTACAGCACCAAGAGCGCCGGCCATAAACACGCTGAGCGTCATATCGAGGATAAGCAGATGGCCAAGCACGACATAAAGCAGACTGCTCGAGAGGATCAGGAATGCATAATATCCAACCTCTCTGCCCCACAGGCGCCCTGCGACATACATCATCCACAGTGCACCGGCAAATCCTGCCGCAATGACCCACAGACGTGCAGTGGCATTACTCTCGCCAAAAAGTTTAAAAGTCGCTGCCGTCATCCAGTATTGCAACGCAGGCTTTTCGAAATATTTAAAGCCGTTCAGACGCGGCGTCACCCAGTCGCCGGAGGCAACCATCTCACGCGGTATCTCCGCATAACGCCCCTCGTCGGGTTCGACAAGATCCCGATAGCCAGGCAGCATGAACCAGATCAGAGCGACCAGGATGATAACAAGCCACTTTGCAACAGGAGAGAGCGGGGAATCATTCATATGGGGAATGAGGGAAGAGGAGCGATCTGTCCGTGAACTATTGATGAGTGTGAGATCATAGCCGTGTAACACTATGAAAGCAAACAATAGACAACCGCTTTTCTCCTGCGCGTAAATCGATGATAATCCCATTCAATCCTACCAGCTCTCCAATCACTGCCAGCATGAAAATCACCTTGCTACCTGCCCTGCTTCTGCTTGCTCTTCTACTTCTGGGCGCTTGTGAAGCTGAGAATCATAACCACACACAGGGCACTGAGATCTTCCCTCCACGCAGCATCGAGTATGCTGCGCTGTGGCAATTCAATGGCCTGGGAATCAATCCTGCATTTTTCAGGGATCACTGGAGCCTGGTCATTATTGAGGATGCGGCGTGTCAAAAGGGTTGTATGCAGCGGCTTGAGTTGATCGCTAGCATCAGCAATGTACAACGGCTATTTGTTGCCGCCGATGCGGCCACGCATGAGCAGATGCGCAACATCGCGCACCATCATCCCGGCGTGGAAGTTGCCATGGGTACGACCGCCGCTTCAATAGACAGCTTTCGCAGGCAGCTCTCAAGTGAAGATCTCGACAACGAT
>DAOUQU010000123.1 GCA_030625445.1 Gammaproteobacteria bacterium | reverse complement strand
CACAATTGAGGGTAATCCCTGATAGCGAAGTTGCATCGGTTAATCTTCACTATTTGCGGAGATATTGATATATGATAATTTGTTGCGAATCGGGGCTGAATGGGGGATACTACGGCATCTGTGGCGGGTACGCATCGCACGGAACTTCCCCGGATCATCATGATAGATGTGTACAGCATTGATTATTCGGACAATTCAGGTTGCAAAGAGAGCAAGCATGATGGCTCTTTTTAGTCGGCTTTCTAAACCGAAAGCGTGATTGTGAAATATCTGGAATATCCTGTTGATCAAGACCACAGTATTTTTTGTATTACCACCAAACTTTCTGGAGAAAAAATTAGATGTCTGCATTGTTTTCTGATGAGTGGATGAAAGGTTTTATGGAGCAGTGGAACAGCGAGAGTACGCTCTCTGACGCGCTGGCCGAGATTGGTTTTAACAGCGTCATCGGTTACGGCGTTCCTGAGGATGGTCAGCCGCGCGGCGTGCTGGTTGTCGAGAATGGCAAGGCTGTCTCTGGCGGAGCCTATAACGGCGAGGAGTTGAACTGGGATATCCGCGCCAGTGATGCGCAATGGCAGAAGTGGATCAGCAAGCCCCCCGGAATGATGGGATTGGGAGTGGCCTTTACTTCTGGTAAAATGAAGTTCGTCGTGGGTGATTACGGCAGCATGCTGAAAGATCCGCGTATGGCGAAGCCTTTTATCAAGAGCTTTTCAGTCATGGCGCGTGTCTAGACTGTTATTGAATAGCCATTGAAAATCGCACATCGGGCGGTCCCTCCCAAGGGTAGCCCGATGTCTCTCTTTCTCGCGTTATGCCGGCGGGAATGCTAATCCATTTGATTTTTCTATCGACACTCGGGGTAGTGCTAATGCCAAACAAGATAGCTGTTTTATTTGCGACGATTGCTCTTTTCAGCGGGGCAGCATTTGCAGCAGCAGAAGATATTCAGTCTGGTGAGACTGAATGGTACAGGGTGGAGGCATCCGGAAGCTCTGTAGTTATCTCACTTGGTGGAACAGTCATACCCTATAAAGAAGTGACGCTGGCTGCACAGCTGCCAGGTCGGGTCAGATCCATCGCCGGTATTGAAGGCGATCACTTCAGAACGAATGACGTGCTGGTCACACTCGATGATTCAACCCTTGTCGCGCAACGCAATGCCGCCCTGGCGCAGATGGCATCGGCGCAGTCGGCGCTGCAGAATGCGCGTGTGCAATATAACCGCGAGCTCTGGTCTCCGCGCTCCAAGCAGGCAATGGGCGGCATGGGAATGCCGAATCTTTTTGACTCCATGTTTTCACGCCAGATGGAGGAGATGGTCGATAACAGGGATACGGATGCAGAGAGATACTCCGATCTCTTCTCATCGACCACGGCGATCCAGCAGGCGCAAAATGCCATCTACCAGGTTCAGGCGCAGCTGCACGAACTGGATACCAAGTTCCGCGATGCCCAGAGTCTGGCGCCCTTTGACGGCGTCATCACCAAGAAATTTGTCGAAGTCGGCGACACCATGCAGCCGGGTCAGCCGCTGCTGACCTATGCCGATGTTGAATACCTGCAAGTCGTGGTCGATGTCCCTTCGCGTATTGCACCCGGACTCAGGGAGGGCGATATGCTGCAGGCGGTGCTCGAGGTGGGGGACAAGGTTGTCCCTGTGCGCGTTTCACAAATCTTCCCGATGGCCGATATCGTGCGCCATACCGTCAAGGTCAAATTTGACCTGCCACAGGGGGTCTCACGCCCCGGTGCCTATGTGAAGGTCAAGGTGCCTAATATTACCGCCGCACAGAGCGGTCTGGTAAAAATACCGCTAACTGCAGTGCGTTTTAACGGCAGCCTGCCGGGTGTGTTTGTCAAGGGCGCCGATGGCCGTGGCCATTTGCGGCTGGTGCGCATTGGCGAGCATCTGGATGACACCTATGTCACCATACTTTCCGGTCTGCAGGTCGGTGATGAAGTGATGCGCCACGCCAAGGTGCGATAAAAAAAAGAGATATCAATCCTATTACAGCCCCTGATCGCCCGTCGATCAGGATCTATAAGAACAAACTCCCGCTTCAGTCACCTGAAATCCGGGGGATGCAAGCCACAGAGGAGAGACATCGCATGAGCGAAAAGAATGCCAGCGATCTCGAAGAGATAAACGATGCCAACTTAGGTCTGGCGGGAAATACCGCCAGATTCTTTATCAACTCCCCGCTATCGCCGCTGCTCTATATGGCAATGTTTTTGATGGGGATGATGGGATACCTGCTGATCCCGCGTCAGGAAGATCCGCAGATCTCTGTTCCCATGATCGATTTGATGGTGCCGTTTCCCGGCGCCTCGGCGGACCAGGTGGCGAGCCTGGCAATCCAGCCACTCGAACGCATCATGAGCGAAATCCCCGGCATCAAGCATGTCTACTCCATGTCTCAACGGGGTATGGGCATGGTGACCATCCAGTTCAAGGTTGGCGAGGATATGGGTCCCTCACTGGTCAAAGTCAACGACAAGCTCGATTCCAACAGGGACAAGATACCACCGGGGGTGATGGCGCCTATCGTCAAGGCAATCGGCATCGATGACGTACCGGCAGTCACGCTGACGATGTGGTCAAAAGATCTCAACAAGGATGGCCGCCCTGATGTTGATGACAGCCAGCTGCGCATGCTCGCCCAGGATGTTCTGCAGCGGCTGAATGAGATCGAGAATACCAGTAAAGCCTTTATTATTGGCGGCCGCAAGGAGGTCATCAAGGTCGAAGTCCTGCCGGAGATACTTTCGGGTTACGGCATCAGTCTTGGCCAGGTTGCGCAGGCGATTCAGGCTTCGAATACCGAGATGCCGGTTGGTCCGGTAGAGAGCGGCGGGCGCAGCCTGGTGGTTGTCAGCGGTTCCTTTCTCAAGAGTGACAGGGAGATCGGCAATATCGTTGTCGGCAATTTTAACGGCTCTGCGGTCTATGTGCGCGATGTGGCGCGTGTCATCAGGGGGCCGGAGGATGCCTCGAGCCTGGTAACCTTCAGCTCCGGTCCGGAGTTTCCGGTGGATGTTGACGGTGTGGCGACCCGTGTTGACGGGGCTGCAGCTGTCACCATCGCCATTGCTAAAAAGGAGGGGTCAAACGGCGTCGTGGTTGCCGATGCGATTCTCAGCAGGGTCGAGGAGTTAAAAGACTTTGTGATTCCTTCCAACGTCGGTATTTTTGTCACCAGGAACTACGGAGAGTCGGCGCGCGAGAAAGTCAATGCATTGATGGCGAAACTCTTCAAGGCGACAGCTTTTGTCTTTGTGCTGGTACTGCTGGCTTTTCGCGCCTTCAAACCGGCTATCGTGGTGACCCTGGTTATCCCGGTTGTGCTGTTGATGACGATTTTCATCGGCTGGCTGATGGGGATGACCATCGACAGGGTGAGCCTGTTTGCGCTGATCTTCTCCATTGGCATACTCGTCGATGACGCCATCGTCGTCATCGAAAATATCTATCGCCGCTGGCTTGAGAAGGGGCAGACCACCTCCGCCATCGCAATCGATGCCGTGCGGGAGGTTGGCAACCCGACAATACTGGCAACTTTCACCGTCATTGCCGCACTGGCTCCCATGGGGTTCGTCAGCGGCATGATGGGTCCCTACATGGCCCCCATTCCAAAGATGGGCTCTATCGCCATGGCAATCTCCCTGTTTGCCGCATTCGCCTTTGTTCCGTGGCTGGCGAAAATGAAACTTTTCCTGCCTTCGTTGAAATATCTCGAAACAGCGGAAAAACGCGAGCATCGTGAATCTGAAAAACTCGAAGGGATGTATGTGCGCATCCTCGGGCCGATGATTCGCCATCCCGCCAAGCGCAAACTGTTTAACCTTGTGCTGTGGGGATTGATGGCGTTGGCCGTCTCTATGTTCTACACAAAATCGGTTGCGGTCAAGATGATGCCGCTGGATAACAAGCCGGAGTTCTCCGTCATTCTGGATATGCCGGATGGCACCGCGCTTCCTGACACCGCCAATGTGGCATCCATGCTCGCAGAAAAACTGCGTCAGATACCCGAAGTAACGGCAATACAGACCTACGTCGGTACCGCGCGGCCGTTTGATTTCAACGGCATGGTGCGTCACTACTATCTGCGTCAGATGCCCTGGCAGGCAATGATCCAGGTGCAGATGCTGGACAAGGCTCAGCGTCACAAGCGTGGCATGCGCACCAGCCATGCGATCGCCGTGCAGACAAGAAAGGAACTCAGCAAGATGCTGGAGGGGAAAGACGCCCAGCTCTCCATCGTCGAAATGCCTCCCGGTCCCCCGGTATTGCAGTCTGTTGTGGCCGAGGTTTACGGCCCCAACCAGGCAGTCCGCCACCAGGTCGCGGAAGATCTCACCGAATATTTCAAAAAAGCCGACAGTTTGCGTGACGCCGACAACTATATGCAGGTGCCGCTCGACTACTGGCGCTTTGAGATTGACAAGGAGAAGGCGTCGCTGATGGGGATCACCTCGCAGACGATCAATCAGAACCTGGGGATGGCGCTGGGGAGTCAGTCGATTGGCGATATCAAGGCGCTTGCAGGCCATGAACCGGTGAACATTATTTTGCAGCTGCCGTTTGCCGAACGCTCGCAGGTCTCACGTCTTGGCGACCTGCCGATAACGACCCCGAACGGGGAGAGCGTTCCGTTGCGTGATCTGGGGCGCTTCGTCAAACAGCTGGAAGATGACATCATCTACCACAAAAATTTGCGTCCCATCGAATATGTGGTTGCAGATGTGGGTGGTGAACTGGCGTCTCCGGTCTATGGGCAGCTGCAGGTTCAGGATATGCTGAATGAGGACAACTACCTGGCTCCGGACGGCGTTCATCTGACAGCAGGTTTTTTCGGCGATCATAATATCGAATGGATGGGGCCACCGAAAAATGACAGCCGCTCCGCTTTCGAATGGACCGGCGAGTGGACTGTCACCTATGAAACCTTCCGTGACATGGGTGGCGCATTCGTTGTGGCCCTGGGGCTGATCTATTTTCTGTTGGTCATGGAATTCAGCAATTTTCGTATTCCTGCCGTCATTATGTCGCCCATCCCGCTGACACTGCTGGGCATCATTCCCGCACATGCACTGCTGGGTGCCGAGTTTACCGCGACATCGATGATCGGCTGGATTGCGCTGGCGGGCATCATTGTACGCAACTCTATCCTGCTGATGGACTACACGATTCATCAGGTGAGGTTGGGAACGCATCTGGAAGAGGCTGTCATCATGGCCTGTAAAACCAGAACCCGGCCTATCCTGATTACCGCCTTTGCGCTGGTTGCCAGCGCCAGTGTGATCCTTGACGATCTGATTTTTCAGGGCATGGCGATCTCTCTCGGCGCCGGAGTTCTGGTCTCCACCATCCTCACCCTGATCGTTATCCCGTTGGGCACTGTCAAGGCGCGCAAGGCTCTGTATGACGTCGCGGGCGTGGATGAGCCACTGGGAGGAAGCGAGTTGTTGAGTCCGGGAGGGGGTAATGGCGGTGGCGGAGCATCACCAGCAGAGCCAT
>DAOUQU010000441.1 GCA_030625445.1 Gammaproteobacteria bacterium | reverse complement strand
CGTCACGAGGCTCGATCTTTGTGATGCCCTCGGTAGAGGTCTCATCAAATTTGAGCGGCATGCCAAAAGCCAGAGAAGCCATGATCGCCAGTTTGTGCGCGGCGTCGATCCCCTCTACATCGAAGGTCGGATCGACCTCGGCATAACCAAGCTCCTGCGCCTCTTTCAGCACATCGGCAAAATCGCGCCCCTTGTCGCGCATCTCCGAGAGGATAAAATTCCCTGTGCCGTTGATGATACCGGCGATCCACTCGATGCGATTGGCAGCCAGTCCCTCGCGCAGCGCCTTGATAATCGGAATACCGCCTGCAACCGCAGCCTCGAAGGCGACCGTGACTCCTTTGTCACGCGCAGCCGCAAAGATCTCTTCACCATGCGTGGCGATCAGCGCCTTGTTGGCCGTCACGACATGCTTGCCATGGCGGATCGCCTCGAGAACAAACTCGCGCGCCGGAGAGTAGCCGCCAATCAGCTCCACTACGATATCGACATCGGGATCAGAGACCACCTGTTGTGCGTCATCATAAACGGTGACATCATCGATGCCATCCAGCTGCTGCGGATCATAGTTTTTAGCTGCAGCGCAGGTGACGCGCAGTTCGCGGCCAATACGCCTGCTGATCTCCTCAGCATTGCGCACCAATACATTCAGGGTTCCACCACCGACCGTTCCCAGTCCAAGCAGACCGATATTTACTCTCTTCACTGTTATTCCTCTAGTAATCCTTGAGTGACCAAGATTTTTACAAATGAATCAAATTTCAAAAAAGGCTCTCGCAAAGCCACAAAGGGTTTTCTTGGCGGTCTTTGCGGCTTTGCGAGAGGTTAAGAAGGTTTTTCGCTTTATTAGTCGGAGATCTTAGTTTCGCTGGATATCCACGCCATCTTTACGAAACATTTCACGGATTCCGCGTATCGCCTGGCGGGTTCTCTGTTCATTTTCGATCAGGCTGAAGCGCACATGATCATCCCCATGCTGCCCAAAACCTATTCCCGGAGAGACCGCCACCCGGGCATCACTGATCAGCTTCTTGCAAAAATCCAGTGACCCCATATGCTGGTACTGCTGTGGAATTTTCGCCCATACAAACATGGTTGCCTTCGGTTTTTGAACCTCCCAGCCAATAGCATTCAATCCGTCACACAGCACGTCCCGCCGGCACTGATACATGTTGCGGATCTCCTCAACACAATCCTGCGGACCCTCAAGCGCAGCAATTGCAGCGACCTGAATTGGCGTGAAAGTGCCATAGTCGAGATAGGATTTAATCTGCGCCAATGCGCCGACCAGCGTCTTGTTGCCGCACATAAAGCCGACGCGCCAGCCAGGCATATTATAACTCTTGGACAGGGAGAAAAATTCCACTGCAATCTCATCGGCCCCGGGCACTTGAAGAATGGATGG
>DAOUQU010000377.1 GCA_030625445.1 Gammaproteobacteria bacterium | reverse complement strand
TGGCCATCACTGTCACGGCAGACGGCCTCAGAGCCGAGCAACTGCCGGTGCCCGAGATCGCATTCCCTGCCGGCCTCAAATCCTACGACGACCAGCCGGAGCGCAAAGACAGCGTCACCAAGAGTGGCATCAAGGGGATGCTGCTGCAAAAAATCGCGGTAGTGCCGACCAAAGCCGGCAGCTACAACATTCCCGCCATAGAGATTCCCTGGTGGAATATCAATACCGACAAGATGGAGATTGCACGCCTGGATGCAATCGATATCAAGGCCAGTGGAGAAGATGTTAAAGCTGTCACTTCCCAGACAAAGAGAAGCACAGCGGAGTCTCAGCCTGCAGCAGCTGCAACTGATTTACCGCAAGCCAGTCAGTGGTGGAAAACTGCAGCCCTGTTGTTTGCGCTTCTATGGATCCTGAGCATTGCAGTGCTGTTGTGGTATTTCAAACTACGCAAACCCGGGCCCCGCAAGTCAGCTGACGGCAATGGCGGCAATTCGCTGCTCGACAGCCTCGAAGCAGTATCGCAGTATGGAAGAGTGCGATGCAGAAAAGTGGTGCAGGCAGCACGAAGCAATGACCCGCAGGCAGCCCGCAATGCCCTGCTGAAATGGGGGGAGTCCGTTTTCCCTGAAGTTCAGATCCACTCGCTCTCAAGCCTGGCGCAGCAACTGGATGGCGCACTGGCAACCGAAGTGGAAAAACTCAACCTGTCGCTCTACAGCATTGATCCCGGCGAGTGGTTGGGAACACAACTTGCAGAGAGCATCCTTAAGTGGCGCGAGTCAAAAAACCAGGAGCAAGGCAAGCAAGAAGAGCAACTCCCGCCTCTGAATAAACTGTAAGTCAGTACCCTTCGCGGTCAGAAGACCGCGAAATGCTGGCAATTAACAAGAGATATACCTCGTTCCCAAAAAGCTCAGTCTGAGCCTATTGACAACTGAGCATCCAGATACTTCTTCGTTTTTTCGATCATTTTGGCATCAAACTGCTCTTTATTGATGATAAAGCGCTGATGCTCTCCCCTGGAGATTAAATCCACCCCGTCATGAGCTTCTACCGAAAAAACAAGTTCTCTTCCTTCAACCTTGATCAGTTCAACCGACACCGTAATCTCAAGACCTGGCGGCGTTGCCGCTTCGTGACTGACATCAATGCGAGTCCCAACTGTCTGCTCCACCGGCCACTCAATGTGGGGATTGATCGCCTTGATACAACTCCACTCCAGAAGGCCGACTAAATATCCTGTCGCAAAAACCTCGGGCATCGCCAGGAACTCCGGAGATTCCGGGTAAAGGGCAGGAACAGTTTTGGACAGCGGCACCACGAACTTATGCTCGTAGCTGATTCCAGGTGTTAGCGTCTCTTTCAATTTGTTCTCCTACAACAACAGTGAGTAACCCAGGCCAACGACAGCACATGCTGCAATCACTGTAACAATACCTGCCTTGTACTTGAACAGTGCAATGAATGCAGCTGCGCCTATGAAGAGAGAAAACCATTCAAACATGCCCTCGAAACCCTCAGGCCACAACACATGGTAGGCAAAAAAGAGCGCCAGATTGAGAATCACGCCCACTACGGCTGCGGTTATGCCTGTTAACGGTGCCGTGAACTTGATATCTCCCCTGGTCGCTTCAACCGCAGGCCCGCCAAGCAGGATGAAGAGAAAGGAGGGCAAAAACGTGAATAGCGTCGCGATACTGGCGCCGGCCACACCAGCCAGGGGAAGCATCTCCGGACCGAATATCTCTTTCGTCCAGCCGCCAACGAAGCCAACAAACGCAACCACCATGATCAGCGGACCCGGGGTCGTCTCACCCAGCGCAAGACCATCGATCATTTGCGTTCCCGTCAACCACCCATACTGCTCGACA